>JBFFKD010000381.1:0-3113 GCA_041555595.1 Motiliproteus sp. | reverse complement strand
GCATGAAGCGTTTGATAAAGCGACGTGGCATTAATGTGAAATCCGGCAAAGCAGAGTGATGGACTAAACTGCTGATAATTATGCGCTCTATCGTACGTTAAGCCAACCGGAGATCATGGATGATCCGCTTCTGTTTGGCGTTGGCCAGTGTCTCGTTCTGGCCGGCGTTACCGCCTCTGAGCTGGCTTTGGGTCCTGCTTGTTGTGTTGTTTGGCTGCGGCTGGGTGAAGCCGTTTCGGATGCTGTTGCCGATTGGACTAGGGCTGGTATGGGGGTTGGCCTCGGGGCATTGGCTGTTGGCTCACCGGTTGCCTGATAGTTGGCAAGGGGTTGATCTGGTCGCCCAGGGTACGATTGTTAACTTGCCGCAGCGGCTGGGAGATCGGTGTCGATTTGATCTGTCATTAGACCAATTGATAGCTCCAGCGGATATCGAGTCGACGTCATTGTCGCCGCAACAACTGTTGTTACCGCCGCGTCGGCTGCGGTTAAGCTGGTATCACTGTCAGGAAAACCTACAGCCGGGTCAGCGTTGGCAGTTGCTGGTTCGGCTTAAACGCCCGCACGGTTTTGTTAACCCGAGCGGTTTTGACTACGCCCTCTATCTGCTCAGCCGGGGTATCGATGCCAGCGGCTATGTTCGATCCCCCCCCATTATTATCTCGCCGTCTGATAGCCGCCGGTTAAATCCAATCCCCATCAATCAACGGTTACCCGAAGTTGACTATACCGGCCGGTTGGATCGCTGGCGCAGCGATCTGGTTGAACGGTTACGGCTGCAGTTAACTGCGTCACCCAAACATCCCGTGGCGAGCTCTTTGATTGCGGCGCTGCTGGTCGGAGATAAACGCGGTCTCGACGATGATATCTGGCAAACGTTGCGCGATACCGGAACTGCGCATCTGTTTGTGATCAGTGGATTGCATATCGGCATGGTTGCCGGTTTTTGCTACGCAACGGTTTTTTGGCTGGGTCGGTTACGGCCTCAATTTCGTTTCCGCCACCGCCAGATAGCGGCCTCGTTGTGCGCCATTATCGGATCGGGTATTTATGCGGTTCTGGCAGGGTTTGGGCTACCGACCCAGCGGGCCTGGGTGATGGTCTGTGCACTGATGCTGAGCCTGATCGGCTGGCGTTCGATGACACCGAGCCAGCGGTTGTGGTTAGCGGTAGCAGCGGTGTTGATAGTCGAGCCATTGGCGGTTCGTCAGGCTGGTTTTTGGCTTTCGTTCGGCGCTTGTGCAGTTCTGGTCTATGCCTTTGCAGGAGGGATCGGGCGGGTGTCACCACTGCGGCAGCTGCTCTGGGCGCAAGTGGCGATTGTGTTGGGACTGACACCCTGGTTGTTACAGCTGTTTTCACAGTGGCCACCGTTGGCGCCACTGGTCAATCTGATCGCGATTCCGTTGGTGACGCTGTTGTTACCCTTATTACTGTTGGACGTACTTATGTTGGCACTGTGGCCAGCTGTCGGTAGTTGGCTATTGATCAAGCTAGGGAAGGGGTTTGAGTGGGGGTGGCAGGGGCTGGATTGGGCTGCGCAACAGATCTCTGCCGTGGTGGTCAGTGCGCCGATCTCGTGGTGGATGTTGCTGTTAGCGTTGTTGGGCGGGTTATGGTTGCTATTGCCACCTGCTGTGCCTGGACGTTGGATCGGCACGTTGCTGTGGTTGCCGCTGTTATGGCCGTCATCATCGGCCCCTCCTGAGGGTGGCTTTCGCGTGACAGTGCTGGATGTTGGTCAGGGCTTGTCGGTGCTGGTTGAGACGCGCAAGCATCGGTTGCTGTACGACACCGGACCGCGCTATCGCTCCGGCTTTAATGCCGCCGAGGCGGCGGTCGTACCGTTTCTGCACGGGCAAGGAATTCGGCAATTAGACCGGCTGATTGTCAGCCATGCCGATAGCGACCACGCGGGCGGACAGGCGGTGATTGAACGGCTATTGCAGGTCGATCAGACGCTCACCGGTAGTCAGAAGATAACTGCCGATCAATTGTGCCAGGCCGGTCAGCAGTGGCGCTGGGATGGGGTCAGTTTCATGTTTATGCATCCAGATAAACCGGCATTAACTGGTCTGGATACGACCAACGAAAACAACCGTTCCTGTGTGCTGAAGATCGACAATGGCTTGCAGTCGGTGCTACTGACCGGTGATATAGAAGCGCGGGTCGAGCAACAGTTGGTCAATCGCTACGGCAAACAGCTGCGAGCCAGCACGCTGGTGGCCGCCCACCACGGTAGTCGTTCCTCAACCACTGACGTGTTGCTGCAACAGGTCGATCCAGAACGGGTGCTAATTAGCAGTGGTTGGCGCAATCGGTTTGGTCATCCGCACCCGGCTGTCGTCCAACGAATCAAAAGGCCGAATGCTGACCAGAGGCCTCGAATACTCTTGAACACAGCAACCGACGGGGCGATTCGGATCGATATTGGCAGTGATGGCACCACCGATATCGCTACTGCTCTATCGAGTCGGTGGGGATACTGGCGTTTGCCGCTGTTGGATCGGTTGGGTGGATAAAGATTACGTCGTTCGGTAGGTTGATTTTGCTAATTTTTGAACAGGATGGTTAGCTTATTGTGTTGATGGTTATCAATCTCTACAGCCTTGTATTTATGGTTTTTCTAGCGGTTTATGATATCGATGTGTTGGTTTGCAAATGCCTTTTGGGCAGTTTTGTTATTGTATGTGGTTTTTTTTGCCATTGAGAGCTAGGCTCCAAAAATGAATGATGATGCTGTTGTTTAACTCGGCTCTATTGATAACATGATCGCGATGGAGCCCTCGGTTCGGTAACACCCTAACAATAATAATTTCGAGGTGGCATACGATGGCGATAGCTATAACCCCCGCGCCTAAGGTTGGTTCCCGACTAACGCAGCTGCATAAGCTGCCACGGTTGGCCAAACTGCCTATGGTTACTCTGATCTCTGCTGTGATGTGGAATCCTGCCCATGCGTTAGAGTTTGCTCTCGGCGAGGTCGAAGGTCGGTTTGATTCTAATATCTCGATCGGTGCCAGCTGGCGGATGGATGAGCGTGCCCCATCGCTGATCTCTGACTTGAACGGCGGTACGGCTGCAGGCAATGCAGTTAACGACGACGGCAATCT
>JBFFKD010000380.1:0-3121 GCA_041555595.1 Motiliproteus sp. | reverse complement strand
GGCCGAATAGGTAGCCTGGTAATATGTAGGCTGGCGACCAGAGCGCCGCTGCGGCGATGTTGGTGGTGATAAATCGACGCGGAGAGAGTTGAAGCATGCCGGCGACAAACGGCAGAATCGGTCGAACCGGGCCGACAAAACGCCCGATCACGATACTGGCGGTGCCGTGTCGGTCGATAAAGGTTTCGCCTTTGGCTAGCCAGTCGGGATGCTGCCGAAACGGCCAGCGTTGCAACAGAGGCTGGTGGGCGTAGCGCCCGAGCAGAAAGCTGAGGCCGTCACCGAGTATCGCACCCAGCATGGCCGCAAGCAGGCAATCCCACAGCGGCAGGCCCAGCGATCCGGCCAGTGCTGCGCCACCATACAGTATCGCCACGCCTGGAATCAGCACGCCGATCATCGCCAGCGCTTCGATAAAGGCGGTGAGGCCAATGGCGGTCGCGATCCACTCGGGCTGCTGGCCGAGCCAGTCGATCAGGGTTGTTAGGGATTCGGTCATGAAAGGGTCTTATTCATCGGTTACGAACGGGGTAGAATAGCGCTCCTTGCTCAAAAATCCGACCGATTCAGTTCGTTAATGACCGATTAACGCTGGCCAGACGGTCGAACAGCGATAGGTGACCCAGGCGTGAAAGAGATCATCCTTATTACCATCTCCGGTGAAGATAAACCGGGTGTGACATCGACCATTACCGAAATTTTGGCCCGTTATCAGGTCGAGGTGCTCGATATTGGCCAAGCGGTGATTCACGACAATCTGTCGTTGGGGATTTTGGTCGAGGTGCCGAAACAGGCCGAAAGTTCGCCGGTATTGAGCGAGGTGTTGTTCCAGATGCACGCGCTGAGGATGACCACCCGCTTCGAGCCGGTCGACCTGCAAGATTACTCACGCTGGGTCGACGGACAGGGCAAGAGTCGCCATATCATCACCTTGCTGGCGCGTAGGATTCATGCCAGTCATATCGCCAAAGTCACCCGTATCGCCGCCGATCATGGCCTCAATATCGATAATATCAGCCGCCTGTCGGGCCGGGTTCACCTCGATGAGGCCGATAACAGTACCAAAGCCTGTGTCGAATTTTCGGTGCGGGGGCAGTCGTCAGAGACGCTGCGGGCCGATTTTATGAAGGCGGCCAGTGAACTGGATGTCGATATCGCTTTCCAGAAAGACGATATCTACCGCCGCAACCGCCGCCTGGTTGTGTTCGATATGGACTCGACCCTGATCGAAGCTGAGGTGATCGACGAGTTGGCGATCGAGGCCGGAGTCGGTGAGCAGGTAGCCGCGATCACTGAAGAGGCGATGCAGGGCAAGATAGATTTCACCGAGAGCTTCAAGCGTCGGGTCGCGTTGCTCAAAGGGTTGGATGATTCGGTGCTGGAGAAGGTCGCGCAGCGGTTGCCGATGACCGAGGGGGCCGAGGAGTTGGTCGCCAGTCTCAAAGCGCTGGGCTTCAAAACCGCCATCCTATCCGGTGGTTTTAACTATTTTGGTGAGCACCTCAAGCGCAAGTTGGGTTTTGACTATGTTTACGCCAACGAGCTTGAGGTCGAAGACGGCAAAGTCACGGGGCGAGTCACCGGGCGGGTGGTCGATGGCCAGCGTAAAGCCGAGTTGTTGCGTGAAATTGCTGCCAAAGAGGGCGTTCGGCTGGAGCAGACCATCGCGGTGGGTGATGGTGCTAACGATCTGCCGATGCTTTCGATCGCCGGGCTCGGTATCGCCTTCCGGGCCAAGCCGTTGGTGCGCCAAAGCGCCAAGCAGGCGATCTCGACGCTGGGGCTGGACGGGATTCTTTATCTGATCGGTTTCCGTGATCGCGATAGTATCGACGCTTGAGCGATGGCTAAGATGACTAAACAAAACCTCAGTTCTAAGCCGTCTGTTGAGGCGGATGCGGCCTGTGCATCTCAAGAGCATGCATGGTTATCAAAGGAGGTCGGATCAAAATCGTCCAGTAGCGGTCGTATCCGGCGTCAGCGGCGAGCGGCGATCTTGGCTGCGGCCGAGCAGGAATTTGCCATCAACGGCTTTAAAGGGACCAGTACCGGTAATATCGCCAAGCGCGCAGGTCTGGCCAAAGCGCAGCTGCATTATTACTTTCCCAGTAAAGAGGAGCTGTACGTCGAGCTGCTTGAATCTACCCTAGAGCAGTGGGATTGCCACCTGCCGGGGCCCGAAACCGAACTGGAGCCGGCCGATGTACTGCGCAGCTATATTACCGCCAAGTTGCGTCTATCGTGGGACCGTCCAGAGCTGTCTAAGGTGTTTGCTGGCGAGGTACTGCGCGGGGCGCCGGTTCTCAAGCAACAGATGATCGCCGGGCAGCAGCAGTGGCTGGTTCAGCGTGAAGCATTGTTTAACCGTTGGATAGCCGCAGGCAAGATGTTACCGATTGAGCCGCTGCAACTGATCTTTATGATCTGGTCGGTGACTCAGCACTATGCCGACTATCAAGCGCAGGTACTGCTGCTGATGGACCAGGAGCGTTTAACCGAGCAGGACTTTGACCGGATCAGCGAGCAGGTGGTCGGTATTATTCTGCGCGGCTGTGGTATCTCAGAATCCACTGCCACCGACGGCTAGCGACTATGATCGGTGCTGCCGTTGTGACTATTACGGTTTGGTAGGAGCGCCCGTTATGGGGGTGTGATCGGATTAGTGCTCAAAAACCGACCGTTTGTATAAATTATTTGTCTGTTAGGGCATTATTGCGCGTTCTGGATTGTTGATCTCGGCCTCTGTTCGCAGGGCTGTCGGGTCTGATCTCCGTTATTATCAGGTGTGGCTTGGCTGGTATCGTCATTCCTGATCACAGGGTTAGGTTTTGCTCCGGTGTGTCGGTCACGTTATTGGCCGATATCGGGTTTGAGAGGTTTCATGAGTTCAGTTAGTGATCAGGCAACAGCTGTTCAGTCAGTCGATGATCAGGCCGCAGTGCCGCCGCGTCTGCAGTTACGACAGATCGTCAAGTCGTTTCCGGGCTGTCTGGCCAATGATCGGGTTGATCTGACCGTCGGTCCCGGCGAAATTCATGCCTTGTTGGGTGAGAATGGGGCCGGTAAAAGTACCCTGGTTAAGATGATTTTTGGCCTGCTCAAGCCCGATTCCGGTGAGATG
>JBFFKD010000379.1:0-3122 GCA_041555595.1 Motiliproteus sp. | reverse complement strand
GAAGAGGGGGTCACCTTCTCCCACTGCGTACCCACCATCCTGCAGATGTTGCTGCAGTCCGACCAGGCTAAAGAGACCGATTTCAAGGGCTGGAAGGTGGTCATCGGCGGCAGTGCGCTAACCTCGGGGCTGGCTGAGCAGTCCATGGCTCTGGGTATCGAGCCCTTTACCGCCTACGGCATGTCCGAAACCTGCCCGCTGTTGAGCATGGTACGTATGACCGCCGAACTGAACGCGCTGCCCGCCGCTGAGCAAACGCGCTTTCGCGTGAAGGCGGGACAGCCGGCCAACCTGGTCGACATTCAGATCTGGGATGCGCAAGGGACCCCCCTGCCCCACGATGGCGTCAGCACCGGCGAAGTGGTAGCCCGCGCGCCTTGGCTGACCCAGAGCTATCTCAACGAGCCGGAGAACGGTGACGAACTCTGGAGCGGCGGCTGGCTACATACCGGCGATATCGCCTGCATCCATCCTGATGGATTTATCGAGATCAAGGATCGCATCAAGGACGTCATCAAGACCGGTGGCGAGTGGATCTCATCACTGGAGCTGGAAAGCCTGATCAGCACCCACCCCGAAGTCACCGCCGTGGCGGTGATCGGCATACCCGATGAGCGCTGGGGCGAGCGCCCTTCGGCGCTGATCGTGCCCACCTCTGAGCACTTCACCTCGGAGCATGTCGAGCAACACCTGCAGCAGTACGTCGACAGCGGCCGCATCAACAAGTGGGCAATCCCCAAAACGATCAAACTGGTCGACGACATCCCTAAAACCAGCGTCGGTAAGATCGATAAGAAGCTGATCCGCGCCCAATGGGCGTAATCGGCTCCACCGGGCTGAAAACCTGGAAGCCGAGCCCGTCGCATAAGGCGGCCTGCAGATGATCGCGCTAGTCGGAATCGGGCTGTTATAAGCCTCCACACTAAAGATAGAGAAGGAGCCATATCGTGAGCACACCAACCCTACTGATAATGCGCCCACTGCCTTCGGCGATGATAGATGCCCTGAAACAGTTCGGCCAGGTGCGCGTACTGACAGCAGAGGAGGGGATCGGTAATGCGTCTATCGATGAAGGCCAGGTACTGGTATCGACCGCCCTCGATCCGGTTCACCCGGCACTGATCGAGCGCCTGCCGGCCACCCTCGGCCTGATCGCCAACATCGGCGTCGGCACCGACAACATCGATCTGGCCGCGGCCCGAGATCGCGGCATCACCGTCAGCAACACCCCGGTGGTGACTGAGGATACCGCCGACCTGACCCTGGCGCTGATGCTGGCGACCTGCCGGCGTCTGAGCGCCAGTGAACGCCACCTGCGCGACGACAACTGGGCCGCCGGTGCGGCGCAGCTGGGTCAGCGGGTGCACGGTAAACGCCTGGGGATCATCGGCTTTGGCGCCATCGGCCAGGCGGTTGCCCGCCGAGCCCGCGGTTTCGACATGTCGATTCTTTACCACGGACCTAACCCCAAGCCAGAAGCTGAAGCCGAACTCGGCGCTCAATACTGCTCCACGCTGGAGCAACTGTTAGCGGAATCGGACATTATCTCGCTCAACTGCGCTCTGACCGAGCAGACCCATCACCTGCTTGATGCAGAAACCTTGGCCAAGCTGAAACCCGGAGCGGTGGTGATTAATACCGGTCGGGGACCGCTGATCGACGAGGCCGCATTGGTCGACGCATTACGCAGCGGACAAGTGGGGGCAGCAGGACTGGATGTGTTCGAGTTCGAACCCGAGATCACTCCAGCGCTGCGCGAGTTCGACAACGTCACCCTGCTCCCTCATATCGGCAGTGCCACCGGCGAATGCCGAATGGATATGGCGCGCCGGGTCTGTGCAAACATTGGACAGTTTCTGAGCCAAGGCAAGCCGATAGATCGTTGTAACTAAAATAATTAATTTTTAATAGCTGATAGCTGATAGCTGATAGAGAGTCCCATCATGAGTATTTTCAACGTTAACCCCGTCACCGTCGACGACTACCGCCGCCGTGCCAAGAAATTTCTACCGCGTTTTTTATTCGACTACATCGAAGGCGGTTCGGGCCGCGAAGCCACGGTTAACTATAACGTCAACGACTTCGATCGTTACCGACTGATTCAGCGCGTTATGAAAAACGTCGACCAGGTCGATACCAGCACCTCGCTTGCTGGACAGCAATCCAGTATGCCAGTAGCCCTTGCTCCGGTCGGCATGGCCGGTATGTTTGCACGCCGAGGTGAAACCAAAGGGGCACGGGCAGCAGATACCCAAGGCATCCCTTTCACCTGTTCAACCGTCGGTGTTTGTAATGTCGAAGAGATTATCGCAGCAACCGGCAAGCCAATCTGGTTCCAGCTTTACATGTTGCGTGATCGCGAAGCGATCAGGAAGGTACTAAAGCGTGTAGAAGAGGCCGGTGTGACCACTCTGCTGTTTACCGTCGACTTACCGCTTCCCGGTAACCGCCTGCGTGACTTCCAAAACGGCATGATCGGTAACAATCTGGCCAGCAAGCTATCCAGAGCAGGACAATTACTCTACAGCCCGAGATGGTTATTCGATGTCGGTATTAAGGGAAAACCTCATACCCTCGGCAACCTCAGCCATGTAGTAAAGAACGCCAAAAACCTCAACTCCTTCAAGGATTTTGTTGAAAGCCAATTCGATCCTACCGTTACCTGGAAAGATATCGAGTGGCTCCGTTCAATCTGGCCCGGCAAGCTGATTATCAAAGGCATCATGGAGGTCGATGACGCTAAGGCAGCTGTCAACGCCGGAGCCGACGGCGTCGTCGTTTCTAACCACGGTGGCCGTCAGCTAGATAGCGTGGCATCGAGTATCAGTAAGCTTCCGGCCATTGCCGATGCCATCGGTGAACAAGCCGAAATCTATCTCGATAGTGGTGTACGTGATGGTAACGATGTACTAAAAGCGATCGCTTTGGGCGCCGACGGGGTCCTCATTGGTCGCCCCTGGATCTATGCGATGGCCGGTGGCGGCGAACAAGGCATTAACAACTACCTCGGCATGCTCCAACGTGAGATCAGGCTCGGTATGACGATGATGGGGGTCAACAGCATCGAAGAGGTCAATCGCGACGTCATCGAGCTCGCGAAGGATTAACACCCCTGCGCTCAG
>JBFFKD010000378.1:0-3128 GCA_041555595.1 Motiliproteus sp. | reverse complement strand
TACTGCCCGGTGCGGGAGAATCGTTAACCGACCTGCGCAGATTGGTGCTGACATTTGATGAGCCGGGTTTGAAGGATCGCCTGAAGCAGCAGTTGGCCGGTGGCCGATTACAGTTGGCCGAGACTGAACATCAGGCGTTCTTTCATGGAGAGATCCATTGCTTGGCGCTGGATTCCGATGCGTTGGAGTTCGCCGAGCAGTTATTGCAGCGGCTGGCAGTCACGGCAACTACGCCGATCATCGTGATTAATCAGAGTACTTTTCCGGTCGGCACCACCGAATCCTTACAGCGTTCTATGCGTCAGGCTCGCAGCGATGCCGCGCTTGATTCGACTGCGACACTTGGGCAGGTCGCTTGCCTGTCGCTGCCGAGTTTCCTGCAGGAGGGTGCGGCGGTTCAGGGTTTTCTGCGACCTCAGCGAATACTACTTGGTTCGGATAACGGTGCCGGCTTAAAGGAGGCGCGCGAACTGCTACGACCCTTTAACCGCAGTAACGAACAATGGCTGTTGATGTCGACGCGTGAAGCGGAGTTTACCAAGTATGCCATCAACGGCATGTTGGCGACCAAGCTGAGCTTTATGAACGAGATGGCTAATCTGGCCGACCAGCTGCAGGTCGATGTCGAGCAGGTGCGTAAAGGGGTCGGTTCCGATCCGCGGATCGGTTACGACTACATCTACCCCGGTTGCGGCTTTGGTGGTTTGAGTTTTTCTGAGGACGTGATGCAGCTGGCCGAAACGGTCGAGAGTTGTGTCGAGGATTCATTTCTGCTGAGCACGGTGTTGAAAACCAATCAGCAGCAGAAAGAGTTGCTGTTTCGCAAGCTGTGGCAACATTGGCAGGCTGATCTTGCTGGTAAGACGGTGGCACTATGGGGCGCAGCATTTAAGCCCGGTACCGATCGGATCGATAACGCCCCTAGCCTTGAACTGATGCAGGCACTGTGGGCACAGGGCGTGACGGTACGATTGTACGATCCCAAGGCGATGGCGCGGGTATCAGAGCGTTTCGGTGCGCGCGATGATCTGGTCTGTTGCGATGACCCGGACCAGGCTCTCGAAGGCTGCGATGCACTGCTAATCGTGACTGAGTGGAAGGAGTTCTGGAGCCCAGACTTTGATCGGATAGCGAGCTTGATGCCGAGTAAGTTAATCCTCGATGGTCGTAATATCTACGATCCCTGTTATATGCGATCGCAGGGCTTTGAGTATATCGGTATCGGTCGGTCCAGCCGTTTTTGCACCACTCATCAGTGATGGTCGAACTAACTAACAGAACAGTCAGGAATTAGCATGAATCAGACAGTACGCACCTGCGTGTTTCCGGTGGCCGGTTTGGGTACCCGTTTTTTACCCGCGACCAAGGCGGTTCCCAAAGAGATGTTGCCGGTGGTGGACAAGCCGCTGATCCAGTACGGAGTCGAGGAGGCGGCAGCCGCCGGGTTGAACCGAATCTGTCTGATCAACGGTCGTCACAAGCAGGCGATCGAAAATCATTTTGATCGCAACGTCGAGCTGGAAGCGCAGGTTGCCGGTACTAGCAAGAGCGAACTGTTGGCCGGAATCAATGGTTTGATCGATAGCTGTCAGGTCAGTTCGATTCGTCAACTCCAGGCCAAGGGGTTAGGGCATGCGATCGGTTGCGCCGAGCCGGTTGTCGGCAACGAGCCTTTTGCGGTGCTGTTGCCCGATGATCTGTGTATCAACCCTGGCGGTGACAGTGTGTTGGCGCAGATGGTCGCGCTCTATCAGCGCTACCAGTGTTCGATTGTCGCGATCGAGGAGGTGCCGATGGATCAGGTTGATAAATACGGCGTGATCGCCGGAGAGGAGGAGGCGCCGGGTGTATACCGGATCAATGCGATGGTTGAGAAGCCGGCCCAATCCGACGCACCCAGCAATCTCGCTATTATCGGCCGTTATCTGCTGACTGCGGATATCTTTGAGCTGATTGCAGCGACCGAGCCTGGAAAAGGCGGTGAAATTCAGATCACCGATGCGCTGATGAAGCAGGCCGAGCAGGGTAAGGTAATTGGCTACAAATTTGAGGGCAAGCGATTTGATTGCGGCAGTGTGCCCGGTTATGTTGCGGCAACCAACTACTGCTTTGAGCACCTCTATAATAAATAAGGTCGTGCTCAGTCAGTTGCAGTAACAAACAATAACGGGGAGCCAAGGCTTCCCGTTATTGTTTGTCGCAAGTTTAAAAAACGTATGTTGAGAGCGCTCTGTTCTAAACGGATTGTTCGAATAGAGGGCTTAAGGTAGTACTTTCTTATACGGTTTTACCACGACTTTGGCGTAGACACCCGCGCTGATGTACGGATCGGCGTCGGCCCAGTTCTGGGCAACCTCTAGCGAATCAAATTCGGCGATCACCAAAGAGCCGGTAAAACCGGCCGGGCCCGGATCTTCGCTGTCGATGGCCGGGTGCGGCCCAGCGACCAATAGTCGACCGGCGTCTTTGAGTGCAACCAATCGTGCCAGGTGATCGGGGCGGGCGGCTAGGCGCTGTTCCAGAGTATCAGGCTTGTCTTCGCTGATGATGGCGTAATACATAGAGCTTCTCGTCTTGTTGTTGGAAATAGAACTGCAGTTAGAGATAGAGCTGTTGTTAGTCATCGCTCGGTATTGGCGGTCAGGCCCGGATGGGGCCTTAGCCGAGCGTCAGCTGCTCGACCGTGCTATTTATCGTGCTCGATAGCGGAGGAGTCGCTGTTCTCTTTGCTCGGTTCGGGCATATGTTTGCTCAGGTAGAGTCCCAGCAAAATGATAAATACCAGTGTCAGCCCCAGCATACCGAACAGTTTGAAGTTGACCCAGGTCTCTTCGCTCATGGTGAAGGCGACAAACAGGTTGAGTCCACCCATGATGATGAAGAACACTACCCAGGCCAGATTTAGTCGAATCCAGATGGGGGCTGAAAGTTCAACCGCACTCTCCATCATCCGCTGCACCAGGGTTTTGGCCCCGATAAACTGGCTACCGAGAAAGGCGATGGCAAACAGCCAGTTAACCACGGTGGGCTTCCATTGGATGAAGGTTTTGTCCTGCAACAGCACCGTCGCTCCGCCGAGTACGACCACCAGCCCCAGCGTCACCAGCTGCATTTTTTCGATCTTGTGG
>JBFFKD010000377.1:0-3132 GCA_041555595.1 Motiliproteus sp. | reverse complement strand
GGCGGCATCCTGCGCCGAGGCTTACCGGTAGAACGGGTCGACGCTGCGCTGATCACCAATATCGCCGAAGATCATCTGGGTCAGTACGGCATCAACACCATCGACGCGCTGGCTCGAGCCAAGGCGGTGGTGGCCAAGGGTCTTGATAGCCACGGAACACTAGTGCTCAATGCCGATGATGCGCAGCTGGTCGCGCTGGCCCCAGAGTTAGCCCCGACCAAATGCTGGTTCTCTCTCGACCAAGCCAATGCCGTGCTGCAAGCACACCGAGCCCAAGGAGGAGCAGCCTGCTTCCTGCGTGATGGCATCCTGGTCTACAGCGCCCCCGGCGGCGAAGAAACACCCATAGTCGCAGTCAACGATATTCCCATGACCCTGAATGGCGCCGCCCGACATAATATTCACAACGCGCTGGGAGCGATCGGCCTAGCCAAGAGCTTGGGACTCGACAACGGCGCCATTGCCTCGGCACTGCGACAATTTTCCAGCAGCATGGAGGATAATCCGGGGCGCGGTAACCAGTTTGATGTGCACGGTGCCCGGGTGATTATGGATTTCGCCCACAACGTGCATAGCATGGAAGCGATGGCCTCGACCGTGGCTAATATGCCGGCGGCGCAGAAATATCTGATGCTGAGTATGGCGGGGGATCGCAGCGACCGAGAGATTGAACAATCGACCCAAGCCGCGCTGGCGATGCAGCCCGATCTGCTGATCGCGGCTGAACTTGAGAGGTACCTCAGGGGACGTGAGCCCGGTGAAACCACGCGCCTGATCGCCGAGGCGGCGATCGCTGATGGTTTCCCCAGACAGCGTATCCTGATCGCTGACAGCCCCCTTGATGGAGCCCGGCAGATCGTCGAACGCCTGCAACCCTCGGATCTCGCACTGCTGCTGGCACTATCGGATCGCGATGAGATCATCGCATTGTTAACCGCAGATACGGATGCCTGAACCGGCGAGGCCCGGGTCACCCCCCGGGCTTCATCTTAGCCGCCAAGTGCTGGAACACGGCAAGCGCTTAACCGATTAAGGCCGCCGATGTTTCATCCAGCGGCAAACCCATCGACATGCCGAGTCGCTGATGCCGCCATCCGATACTGTTATCTGTTACCACCCGAGCAACACAATAATGTCAGGGTAGTTAACTCAACGTTTTGTGGTATAAGAACTTATTAATGGATGATCTGACTGACAGGATTTTGGTATATGGAAAATATGACTGATACGCTTGAAGCCATTGAAAGCTTGCCTGCTGAGTACCGGGACAGGATCAGTAAGCATTGTGTCGCAGGTGATTCAGATCGCTTGGCCAAAGCTCTAGATGTTGCACTGTCTTGCTTTCAAGGGCTCTCCAGTAACGACGGATTGAATGCGAAACAAAAACGCGTGGCCAAAATCTTAGAAACCATCCGTAAAGGTCTGGCTACAGAGTTGCTCAGATTGGAGGGGTTTGATCTTGAGGCGGCCAAGAACCGCGGCAAGGCAGAGACCAGCAGAACGGCAGAAGAACCCAAGAAATCGTGGAGTAAAGCTGTCGCGCCGCTAGCAGAGAGCAGCCATTAGCGGCGGCTAAAAACACTAGAGCAAATATCATCTCTTCTAACGGGCCTGCGACATTCATCGTGACTGAGCATTGGCCGTTAGAGCGCTATTGAGGAGTTCTGATGAATAAAATTATCGCGATATGTCTCAGCATCATGGTCATGTTCGGGGCTTCATGGAGCGCAACAGCAGTTGCTGAAAAACCCGATAAGTCGGACAAATCAAAAGCCGTCAAGCAGCTGCCTAAAGGTCTACAAAAGAAGTTAGCCCGTGGGGGGGAGCTGCCTCCCGGTTGGCAGAACAAGGTCCAGAAAGGCGCCCTGTTATCGCCAGAACTGATGGCTGCGAGTGAACCCGTATCACAACAGGTTGCTGATGCCGTTGAAGCGATCCACACTGGCGACCAGGTTGCCGCTGAGGTTATTCGCATACAAGACAAGCTTATCCGTGTCTCTAAAGGCCAAGGAACCGTGTTGGATGTCATTGATCTGGCTGACGTTATAGCGGGCCGAGGGATGCGGAATCAGACCACTCAATAAACACAAAGGGGGTAATGGCAATGAAAAAACTTCTCGTGCTAGTGGCATCGGTTGCGCTGCTGTCAGGCTGCGCAAAAGTTGGCAGTGAATCTTGGTGTTCGGACATGAAAGAGAAGCCCAAAGGCGATTGGACATCGAATGAAGCCACTGATTTTGCCAAACACTGCGTATTTTAACTGACGCGCCCCTAGCCGTCGTTTTAAAGAGCCTCTTAACAGAGGCTTTTTACGTTATAGGTCGACGGATGAGTGCGGCAGCAGCCATTCACGTTGGACACAGCCTCGGTTAAACCTCATCAATACATTCGACTCTGAGTAGCTGATTAGGACACCCGGTCGATATGGGCATTGCCCAGTTTGGCAACCTTCACAACGGCCCCGATCAGATCAATGCCAGCCCTTTGAGCAGCGTGACGCTGATACTGGTGGTCAGCAATGACCCCACCGTCGTAATAACGATAATATTGGCGGCCAGTGCCGCGTTACCACCCATCGAGCGGACCATCACGTAGCTGGCAGCGGCGGTCGGTGCTGACGCCATCAGTAGTAACACCCCCAACTCCATCCCGCGAAAGCCGATCCAGATGCCGCCAACGGTGATCAATATGGGTACCAGACCGAGTTTGAACAGCGCCGCGATCATCGCGTTGGTCATATTGTGTCGCAAGGCGCCGAAATTGAGGCTGGCACCGGTGCACAACAATGCCAACGGCAGCGTCATATGGGCAAAATATTCACCGGTACGAATCAGTACTTGCGGTAGCTCGATACCGGCCCAAGCCACCGGCAGTGCCAGCAAGATCCCCACAATCAGCGGATTTTTGGCGATTCCCAGCAACGTCCCCTTGATGCCGGTCTCACGTTGCAACGAACGGCTCAGGGTCACTACCGACAGCACGTTAAACAGAATCGTCACCAGCGCCAGATACAGCGATGCCGTCACCAGGCCATCGTTACCGTAAGCGTTGACGCAATAAGCCAGGCCGATGATGCCCATGTTGGAGCGAAAGCCACCCTGAACAACGACACCGCGCTCACTGACCGGTTGC
>JBFFKD010000376.1:0-3137 GCA_041555595.1 Motiliproteus sp. | reverse complement strand
GGTGACCTTTGAAGGAGAGGGTGCTGTTTCGCCGATCGCTTATATGAAGCCTGCTCAGGCTGAATAATCGCAACACCTATCAGGATCATTAGCTGACACATCAAGCCGGAATCGGGTCGCCCATTCCGGCTTTTTTGCGGTTAAAATTTGATCGTTTCTGCACGGTCTTGAACGCATTAATCACCATAGATTCGATGGCTTAGTCGGCAGGCTATCGGCACAGCGGAATTCCCTTCGACCCCCTGTTGAATTACGGGTAGAATGCCCCCATTTAGTTTTCTCTCTATGACATCGAATCAGGCCTTTGCTAGCGAGTACAACAGCCAAATAGCCGGTCGGTAAAACCCTCGAAGAGTAAGTCACGGATTATGATCGCACCTCTGTTCAAGAAGATTTTTGGTAGTAAGAACGAACGCGAACTCAAGCGGATGGGCAAGATCGTCAAGACGATCAACGCGCTGGAGGAGCAAACAGCGGCGTTGGATGACGCCCAGTTGGTGGCTAAGACTGCCGAGTTCCGGCAGCGCTTCGAGCAGGGCGAGACGCTAGATCAACTGCTGCCTGAAGCCTTTGCGGTTTGCCGTGAAGCGTCGCAGCGGGTATTGGGGATGCGCCATTTTGATGTCCAGATGATCGGCGGCATCACGCTGCACGAAGGTCGGATCGCCGAGATGCGCACCGGTGAAGGTAAAACCTTGATGTCGACCCTGGCGGCCTATCTCAATGCCATCCCGGCGCAGGGGATGCACGTGGTTACCGTCAACGACTATCTGGCACGACGCGATGCTGATTGGATGGGCAAGCTATACACCGCGTTGGGTCTGAGTGTCGGGGTGATCTATTCGGGTCAGCCAAGTGACGAGAAGCAGGCCGCCTATCAGGCCGATATTACTTACGGTACCAACAACGAGTTCGGTTTTGATTACCTGCGCGACAACATGGCCTTCAGCACCGAAGAGAAGGTTCAGCGCTCGCTTAGCTACGCTATCATCGATGAGGTCGATTCGATCCTGATCGATGAAGCACGGACCCCGTTGATCATCTCGGGTCCGGCCGAAGACAGCTCGGAGCTGTATAAGCAGATCAACACTCTGATTCCCAAGCTTGAGCGTCAGCCAGAGTTTGAAGAGGGTGATGATGTCGAAGAACCCGATGGTCATTACAGTGTCGATGAGAAGCAGCGCTCGGTTGAGCTGACCGAATCGGGTCACCAGTTTGTTGAAGGGCTGTTGAGCGAGATCGGCCTGCTGGCCGAAGATGAGTCGTTGTACGCACCAAAGAACCTTAACCTGCTGCACCATGTCCACGCCGGACTAAGGGCTCATGTGTTGTACAGCAAAGATGTTGATTACATCGTCCAAGGCGGCCAGATCGTTATCGTTGATGAGCACACCGGTCGTACCATGGCGGGACGTCGCTGGTCTGAAGGGCTGCACCAGGCGGTCGAAGCCAAAGAGGGTGTCGAGATCCAGAACGAGAGTCAGACTCTGGCCTCGACCACGTTCCAGAATTTTTTCCGCATCTACGACAAGCTATCCGGCATGACCGGTACCGCAGATACCGAAGCGTTCGAACTGAACCAGATCTACGGCCTTGATGTAGTCGTTATTCCGACCAATAAACCGGTTCAGCGTACCGATCATAACGATCTGATCTACCTCAGCATCCAAGAAAAATTCGACGCCATCATCGAAGATGTCCGTGATTGCCAGGCGCGTAAACAGCCAGTGCTGGTCGGTACCGCTTCGATCGAGATGTCCGAGGTGATCGCCCAGCTGCTGACTAAAGAGAAGATCAAGCACAACGTGCTTAACGCCAAGCAGCACGACCGTGAGGCGCAGATAATTGCAGAAGCCGGTAGCCCGGGGGCTGTGACGATCGCCACCAACATGGCCGGTCGGGGTACCGATATCGTGTTGGGCGGCAACTGGGAATCCGAAGTGGCGCAGCTGGAGAACCCATCCGAGGCACAGATCGAGACGATCAAGCAGGATTGGCAACGACGTCACGCCCAGGTGATCGAAAGCGGTGGTCTGCATATCATCGGCACCGAGCGGCACGAATCACGCCGGATCGATAACCAGCTGCGTGGCCGTGCCGGTCGTCAGGGCGATCCTGGCACCTCGCGCTTCTATCTGTCGCTGGACGATAATCTGATGCGGATCTTCGCCTCCGAGCGGGTGCGTAACTTTATGCAGGCGCTGGGAATGGAGAAAGGCGAGGCGATCGAGCACAAGATGGTCTCCAATGCGATCGAGAAGGCGCAGCGTAAAGTTGAAGGACGCAACTTCGATATTCGTAAGCAACTGCTCGAATATGATGATGTCGCTAATGATCAGCGTCGGGCGATCTACGATCAGCGCAATGAGTTGATGGCCACCAGCGATATCTCCGAAACCATCAATGCGATTCGTGCCGAGGTGGTTGACGATCTGATCAGTGCCCATATTCCACCACAGAGCCTAGAGGAGCAGTGGGATGTGCCGGGTCTGGAGAAGCAGATCAGTAGCGATCTGAATCTACAGTTACCGATTCAGCAGTGGCTGGATAGCGACGATAACCTGCATGAAGAGACCCTGCGCGACAAGATCATGCAGTCGGTGCTGGATGCCTACGCCGAAAAACAAGCCGTTGTCGGTGAACAGTCGATGCGCCTGTTCGAAAAGCAGGTGATGTTGCAGGTGCTTGATACCCTGTGGAAAGAGCATTTGGCGACCATGGATCATCTGCGTCAAGGTATTCATCTGCGCGGCTACGCCCAGAAGAATCCAAAGCAGGAGTACACGCGCGAGTCGTTCGAACTGTTCCAGGACCTGCTGGCCAGCATCAAAGAAGATGTGGTGCGAATTATCTGCCACGTCCAGGTGCGCGACCCCGAAGAGGTTGAGGCGATCGAACAGCAACGCCGCGAAGCGCTGGCTCGTCAGCAGATGGAGTTCCAGCACGATGAGTCAGCTGCAATGGGGCAGGGGACTGGCGAGTCAGCTGCTGTCGAAGGTGCCGAGCAGGCGCAACCGTTCGTTCGTGAGGATCGTAAAGTTGGCCGCAACGAACCCTGTCCATGCGGTTCAGGCAAGAAATACAAACAGTGCCACGGTAAACTGGGTGGCTAATAGCCAGATTAATGATTAGCAGCC
>JBFFKD010000375.1:0-3138 GCA_041555595.1 Motiliproteus sp. | reverse complement strand
GTATAATTTTGCTAAACCGGGGCGCTGCGACGTGGCGGGCGCGATCGACTCTATCCATAGCCTCAAGGGGCAGGTTGATGCTTCCAGTCAGGCGATCGCTACTCTGGGTGATGATGTCAGCAAAATCGGTGATGTGTTGGTGATGATTCAGGGGATTTCTGACCAGACCAACCTGCTGGCGCTCAATGCCAGTATCGAAGCCGCCCGCGCCGGCGATCACGGGCGTGGCTTTGCCGTGGTGGCCGATGAGGTGCGGACGCTGTCGGGCCGAACCAAGCAGTCGACCCAGGATATTCAAACCCTTATAGAACGGTTACAGATCAGTAGTGATAAAGCTCAATCGCTGATGAACATGTGCCAGAGCCAGGCTGATGACAGTATGGCGCAAGCTGATCGATCCGGTGAATCGTTGCGCCAGATCACCAGTGCGGCGCACCAGATCGTCGATATCAACACCACTATTTCGGAAGCGATGGATGAGAGCGAACGCGCTACCGAGGCGATCAACCAATCGGTATGCAGCATTAGTCAGGAAGCCCGCGAGACTGACCAACAAGCCGATCAGGCATACCAGCGCAGCACCGAGCTGGCGAAGCTGGTCGATCAGTTAGAACAGTTGGTGCAGCAGTTCAAGATCTAGCCCGACGACGGGGTAAGGGTTGGGGCGAGGTTGTCCTATTCAGCTTATTGGTTGCGTTACCAGAACTTGGCACAGCCGTTGCTTTGTTACAGTCGGGGAGCACCTAAGTTGTCCCGACTCCATTGTCGGAGCTTTTGTAAAAACGGTAGGCTTGTCTGTCACTACTGACAGACTGGCAAGCTGAAAGGGACAACGTTTGCCCGGCCTAGCCTAGCTAGACCGGGCTTTTTTTGGCTCTCGACTTTTCACCGTCAACAGATCGGCTGGGGTGCTAACCCTGTCTAACCCGCTGGCTAGAAGGCTCTAGTGGTTATCGGGCCTGACTTGAAACTGATAACTACTGATGGCTAGCCTGCCGGCAGGATCTTCCATAGCTGCTCAATCACGACGATAAAGATCCTGATGACGGCCTGAAAATGGCAGTTGTGATCGGACTTGCGGCATCTTTAGGCTGAGTCGATTAAGAAAAAAACAGCACTATCATCGCTCTAGGGTCGTTGTGTTGCACAGTCTTGGCGCACGGTTTGGGTCGGTTGCTGATTGTGAGGTTCGCTGCAACCGGCCTCCTGAGGCTTTAATGCTGTACGTCTGGGGGGCGGTCGCTTTACTATTTGCCCAGCGACTAGGTTCCGGCTTAGCGCTGTAGTAGAACTCTTTTTGAGTCCGACTCTATAACTTGCGCAGTGATCCAACCTTATTTGTTCGCTCGCCTTTGGATGACCTTGAGTGATGACCGCATCAATGAAACAGGATCTGATCGAGCTGGTGGGTGACGCGGGTGTGATCGGCGATGCGGCGTCGATGGCACCCTACTTGGAAGAGGAGCGGGGACTGCTGCTGGGCCGCTCGGAGCTGGTGGTCTGCCCGGCCAACACCGACGAGGTCGCGCGGGTGGTGAGATACTGTGCCGCGCATAAGATTCCTATCACCCCGCAGGGCGGCAATACCGGCACCGGTGCCGGTGCCATCGGTGAGGCGGGCATTCTGCTGAGTCTTAAACGGATGAACGCCGTCGTTGAGATCGATCCGCTTAACCGCACCGCGACTGTCGAGAGCGGCTGTGTGCTGGCCAGCTTGCAGCAGGCGGTGGCTGATCAAGGGCTGCTGTTTCCAGTCAGCCTCGGCTCGGAAGGCAGCTGTCAGGTGGGCGGCATCCTGTCGACCAACGCCGGCGGGGTCAATGTGCTGCGGTACGGTAATGCCGGCGAGCAGCTGTTGGGGTTGGAGGTGGTGCTGCCCGACGGCCAGGTATGGAACGGCTTGCGGGGCTTGCGTAAGGACAATACCGGCTATGACCTGAAGCGGCTGTTCTGCCGTGCCGAAGGCACGCTGGGGATTATCACCGCTGCCGTGCTGAAGCTCTACGCGGCGCCGAAAACGACCGAAACCCTGATGGTTGCCTGCCCAGACTATAACGCGGCGTTGGCGGTATTTGGACAGATGCAAGCCAGCTTCGACAATAATCTCAGTGCCGCCGAACTGATCAGCGATACGGCGATGGGGTTTGTGCTCAACAATATCCCCGCCATGGCCAACCCTTTTTCCCAGCGCTACGACTGTTATGTACTGTTCGAACTGACCTCAGCGAGGATCGACGAGCGCTTGCGGCTCGACGCTCAAGCGTTGCTTGCGCAAACTCTGGATCAGGGGCTGGCCGAAGATGTCGTGATCGCCGAAAACCTGATCCAGGCCGAACAGCTGTGGCGGTTACGGGAAAGTATTAGCGCGTCGCAAAAAAGTGAAGGGGGCAGCATCAAGCACGATATCGCCGTGCCTGTTTCCAAACTGGCCGAGTTTATGGAGCGAGCCGAAGCGATTGTCAGAGCCGACAATGCGAATGTTCGCATCTGCGTCTTCGGTCATATCGGCGATGGGAATCTGCACTACAACCTGAGTCAGCCGTTAGCATCCCAACGGCTTGAGTTTCTGGCGCAATGGGATCACTACAATCGCCTGATTCACGATCTGGTGATGGAGTTGGGTGGCAGCTTCAGCGCCGAACACGGTATCGGTCAGCGCAAACTCAAAGATATGGAGCGCTATAAGCAGCCGTTGGAGCTGGAGCTGATGGCGAAGATAAAAACCGCCCTGGATCCCGACAACCTGATCAATCCGGGCAAAGTTGTTCGCGGTTGACCGATGGCTATCGAGGCATACGGTAGATCCTAGACATAAAAATAAGCCCCGCTAACATCCTGCTAGCGGGGCTTCGGTGTCATCCTGACTTGATCCTATCCTTAAGATCTGTAATCAACTTCCTGTCGATTCGATCGATCCTGATCCTTTGTTGCTGAGTATTGTCGGTGATTTTCAGTGGTGCTGGAATAGGAAAAAGACCTATATTTACCATGGATAAAAAGTATCATTTGTCAATCCTTTGTTGGCGCTGAGTTGACTCAGCGTGGTTTAGCATCTCGGCAGCCGCTACAATAGCGTCCGGTAGCATCGGTGTGGATGTTTAAACCTCAGACGGCAGGAGAGAGTAGATGTTGGAGCAG
>JBFFKD010000374.1:0-3140 GCA_041555595.1 Motiliproteus sp. | reverse complement strand
GGTCAGGGAGACCCCTTTCAGCACCTCGATGCCGCCAAAGGATTTGTGCAGCCCTTCGACTTGCAAGGCTGATTCAGCCATAGTTTCAGTTAGCACGAGCCTGTCCTTTCTTGTCAGTAATCGTTAACGTCGGTGTACTGTTTCGCTTGCCGGACTTGTTACTTTCTTGGTAACGCAAATGACGGGTCAGACGTCTTTCAAGCAATCGCCAGAGCAGTACAAAGGCGCTGGTGATCGCCAGATAGATTAGCGCCGCCCAAAAGTAGACCGAAATATCAAAGGTCTGAGAAAAAATGCGGCGGGTCTGTCCCATGATATCCATCAATGTGATGACACTGGCAATGGCACCGCCCTTAAGCATCAGGATGATCTCATTGCCCAGTGCTGGAAAGGCGATACGGTAGGTATGCGGCAGAATGATCTTGCGATAGAGCAAACTCCGCGGCATACCAAAAGCAAGGCCCGCTTCAATTTCGCCATAAGACACGGCTTGCAGGCCGCCCCGGAGTATCTCGATCTGATAAGCGGTCGAATTCAAGGCAAAGGTCAGCAGTGCGCAATAGAACGGATCACGAAAGAACCACCAGACCCCTAGATCGGTTAATTCCAGACGAAACTGCCCCGAGCCGTAATAGACCAGGAACAGCTGCGCCAGCAGCGGTGTACCCCGGAAAAAGGAGACATAAAGCCGGATCGGCCACTGACACCAAACGTATTCAGAACGTCGTAGAATCGCCAGGGGCAGCGATAACGACATCGCAATGAGAACCGAGAACAATGTCAGCTGCAGCGTCATGGCTGCACCATCGATCAATTTCGGCCCGTACTGGATCAATATTTCAAACATCGAATCTCAATCCTCGGCAGTTATGTAGTCCGAATACCACGGTTGGCTCTCTTCTCCAGCCTCGCGATACACCATTCGAAACAGATACAGATGATCCAGTAGGTCAGGCAGACAGCAAGAAATATCACAAACGGTTTTTTGGTTGCGCCGACTGCCACGTTGGCCATTCGCATCAAGTCACTCAATGCAATCACCGAAACCAGCGCAGTATCTTTGAGCAGGTTGATCCAAAGATTACCCAGCCCTGGTAGCGCCAGACGGAGTATCTGAGGCACTTCGATCAGGCGAAAGACCTGCCATCGCCCCATCCCGACCGCCTGCGCGGCTTCACGCTGACCCTTATCCAGCGCTTGCCATGCGCCACGAAGAACCTCCCCTGAATAGCCACCAAATACCAGCCCCAGTGCTACAACACCGGCAACAAAGGGGCTCAATTCGAAAAATCCGGCTTGCGGATCAAGCCACTTCAGGGTTCGGTTAATCAGCAGTCCAACGCCGTGATAAATCATAAACAGCGTTAACAACTCGGGCAGCCCACGAATCAGTGTTGTGAATAGCGTTGCTATTGCACGCGGTATTCGCTTGCCGGATACCGATGCCGCAGCAACACTAAACCCCAGTGCCAAACCAAAGGGTAACGTCACTAAAGCCAGAGATAGGGTGATCCCCAAACCGCTGGCTAGCTCATCCCCCCAGCCACTACTACCAAAACTCAGGTATTCGTACCAGGCCATAACTACATCCTCGAACTAGAGCGCGCCGATCTTGGGAAACCGCCTGCGCAGGCGTTATTTCAACGTGAGGATATTGACCGAGAAGTACTTGTCGTTAATGGTTTTATAGGTGCCATCGGAGACGACTTCAGCCAACGCTTGGTTGAGCTTCATGCGTAGCGCATCATCTTCCTGACGCACTGCCATACCGACACCGTCGCCGACATACTTAGGATCGGTGATGGGTTCTCCAGCAACTACGCAACAGCTACCGTCATCGGACTTTTTAGTCCAATCGAGCATCGGGATCATATCGCCGACCTGGGCATCGAGCCGTCCGGAGACCAAGTCTAGATTAACCGCATCCTGTGTAGGATAGAGACGAATATCTGATTCAGGGTATAGCGCTGAGAGGTATTCTCCCTGAGTGGTCGACCCTTGTGCGCCGAGGGTCTTTCCTTCGAGTGCTTTAGGCGAGAAGTCGGTCAGTTTGGAGTCCTTAGGCACCACAAAGGTCATAGCTGATTTTTGGTAGGGATCGGAAAAATCGACCTGTTCTTTACGCTTTTCGGTGATGAACATGGAGGCAACGATGACATCGTATTTACCCGCTAGCAGGGCTGGGATAATCCCGTCCCAATCCTGGGCTACAAAAGAGCACTTTACCTGCATCTTGTCACACAGGGCTTTGCCAAGCTCAACGTCAAATCCTGCCAACTGGCCATCGGAGGTGAAATAGTTGAACGGAGGATAGGCGCCTTCAGTAGCGATTCTCAGGGTCGTGGTCTCTGATGCCTGAAGTTCGGCTATAGGAAGCGTTGCGATACATGCAGATAATGCCAGCGAACATAGGTTTTTATACATTTTATTTTTCCCTTAATGTCTGACTTTGCTTATTGATGTCGTCCGACAGTCATCAACTTTTGAGATGACTAATCAGCAATTTCTGCAGCAGTGTCTGCAACATCTTCACATTAAGCAAGCTAATAATTATTATGCTAATCATAGCGTACAGCTATGTGACTCAACACGACTTTGGGAACCCACGACAATGCTATCGCCACGTGAACGGCTACTACGAAATTTGGATTGGAATCTTCTTTATACCTTTCTCACCATTGTTGATGAGAGCAGCATCACGGGCGCCGCCCGCAAACTCTCGCTCAGCCAGCCGAGTGTCAGTAATGCGCTAAAAAGACTGGAGGAACATCTAGGGATGCAGCTTATCCAGCGGCGAAAAGGTGTGTTTTCTTTGACGTATCAAGGACTACGCGTTTACGAACATGCCGCGTCGGCCGGTAGCATCATATCTCAAATGGCCGAACTGTTTGCCAACGACGAAGCTTCGATGCAGGGGCAAATCAACATACAGATTGCCAGTCACATCTCCTGCCCTGCCTTCGATCAAACACTGGCTCAATACCATGCAGCCTACCCTAAGGTTTTGATCAGCATTAACACCCAGCCCAGTACCGAGATCGTCAGCGCGGTCGCCGAAGGCGATCTGAAGATCGGATTAAGCAATAAGAAAACGGCCCAGACGGGTTTGCGCTTTGATCTACTGGGATATGAACAGATGG
>JBFFKD010000373.1:0-3141 GCA_041555595.1 Motiliproteus sp. | reverse complement strand
TTCGTCCAAAGTTGAGATCTTGATGAACAGCTACCAGACCTTTGCTGAGGAGTTTTCCAGCATTCTACACCGTCGTGTTCATGTCACAGGCTGAGGGTTGAGGTATGTTTCTAGGTACTAAGCCCAAGCGCAAGCTCAATGCTGAGATCAACGTCGTACCCTATATCGATGTCATGATGGTGCTGCTGGTGATCTTTATGATCACCGCACCGATGCTGACTCAGGGGGTTGATGTTGAACTGCCAAAAGTCGGCGCTGAACCGGTCGATAGTCGTGATCAAGAACCATTGATCGTCTCGGTTGATGCTCAGGGGCAGTACTTTATTGATGTAGGTGGTGATCCGCTCAAACCGGTTGAGATGTCGGTTGTGCAGGATCGGGTTAGCAAGATCCTCAGCAGTAACCCCAAAAAACGGATCTTGGTGCGTGGCGATCGTAAGGTCTCTTACGAGAAAGTGGTTGAGCTAATGGCCGCGCTGCAAGGTGCTGGCGCGCCTAGTGTTGGCTTGGTCACCGAGTAGCGATGAACTTTGGATTGAGAAGTTATATCGTACCGACCATCCTGGCGCTGCTATTTCACGGCGTTTTGGTGTTTCTAACCGCCACCACCTGGTTTGAGACCAGTAGTGACAGTGTCAGGGTCACACCACGCCATATCACTGCCGAACTAGTCGATCTGCGCAGTCAGAATAAGGCCAAGGCCGAACAAAAACGCAAGGCCGATGCCAGCAAGAAGGCGGCAGAGAAAAAGAAAAAAGCTGCAGCTAAGAAAAAAGCTGATGCCAAGCGCAAGGCTAAACAGAAAGCCGAACAGAAAGCTAAACAAGATAAGCAGCGCAAGGTAGCCGCCCAGAAGAAAGCGGCCGAGAAGAAGGCTGCGGCTAACAAAAAAGCCGACGCCAAAAGAAAGGCCGAGTCGGAACGTCTGGCGTTAGCCAAGAAGACCGCGGAACAAAAAAGACGCAGCGAAGCCAAGCGAATTGCCGATCAGGCCGAGCTGGAGCAGCAACAACAGATCCAGCGTGAATTACAACGCCAGGCTGCGCAGCAACGTGCCCAACGCGATGCGCAAGCTAAGGCTGAAGCTGAGCAAGCCAGTCTGGTTCAGGCGCAGCAGTTGGTTGCCTCGGCAGTCGATGTTATTCGCTCGGGTATTCAGTCACAGTGGCGGCGACCGCCGTCAGCGCGTAACGGCATGGTGGTCGGGGTGCGAATTCAACTGCTTCCGACCGGCGAGGTAGACGATGCCTACGTCACCAAAGCAAGCGGTGATGAAGCGTTTGATCGAAGTGCAGTCAATGCAGTGCTCAAGGCTGAACGGTTCCCCGAGCTGCAAGGGCTGGACCCGGTGGTATTTGATCGTTATCTGCGGCAGATCACGTTAGAGTTCCGGCCCGAAGATCTCCGATTATAAAATTTTTTTACTCATTATCAGAACAATAGAGGGTTGATCATCGATGCGACATCTAGGCTGTTTGCTGCTGGTTCTATCGTCACTGCTGGCATCGTTGGCCCGTGCCGAGCTCACTATTGAGATTACTCAGGGTGTCGATCAACCGGTACCTGTAGCGGTAGCACCTTTTGGTTGGCAGCAGGCTCAAGCGTTACCCGAGGATGTGGCTCAGATCGTAGCGGATGATCTGTACCGAAGCGGACTGTTTGGCTTGATGCCGCGTACCAGCATGCTGAGCTTTCCGACTCAGTCGAGCGAAGTTTTTTTTCGTGACTGGCGGCTTGCCAACCAGGAATACTTGTTGATCGGACAGGTTCAGCCGCAGCCCGGTGGTCTCTATCGAATTCAATATGAACTGTACGATGTGGTGAAAGAGCAGCGCTTGATCGGTGCCTACATTAGCGGCAGTGCCAAGCAGTTTCGACGCATGGCGCACCGTATCGCCGATGCCGTATACCAGAAACTGACCGGTATCCCAGGAGCATTTGCCACCGAAATTGTTTATGTCACCGCTGAGCGGTTAAGCCAGGAGCGTTACAACTACCGGTTGGAGGTGGCTGATGCTGATGGTGCAAACCCGCGGGTGATCCTGCAGTCGAACCAGCCGATTCTGTCGCCGTCCTGGTCGCGTGATGGGAAAAAGTTGGCTTACGTTTCGTTTGAGACCGGCCGCCCGGCGATCTATATCCATGATAAGCAGAGTGGAGCGCGTGAGCAGGTTACCCGTTATCGGGGCTTGAACGGTGCGCCCTCCTGGTCTCCCGATGGAAAAAAATTGGCGCTGACGTTGTCCAAAGATGGTAACCCCGAGATCTATACCCTTGATATCGCCAGCCGCAAGTTGACCCGGATTACGCATCATTATGGCATCGATACCGAGGCAACCTGGTCGGCCGATGGTAAGTCGATCCTGTTCACCTCCAACCGGGGTGGCCAGCCGCAGATCTATCAGCAGGAGCTGGCGTCAGGCTGGGTCGAACGATTGACCTTTGAGGGTGATTACAACGCCAAAGCGCATCAGACCCACGATGGGCGGCATTTGGTGATGGTGCACCGTAATCGGGGGGTGTTCCATATTGCGGTGCAGGATCTGAAAACCGGCCGGTTTGATGTGCTCAGTGAAACCTACCTCGACGAGTCGCCTAGTATCGCTCCGAACGGCAGTATTGTGATTTATGCCACCCAGGAGGGTAACAAAGAGGTGTTGTCAGCGGTTTCACTAGATGGCCAGGTTAAGTTCAGACTCCCCTCTAAAAGCGGCAATGTTCGAGAGCCAGCTTGGTCTCCGTACTTGCAATAGAGCAATCGAAGCAGTACCTTAGCCAAAATAATTTTTTGCTTTAACCTAGGAGCTCATAATGCGCGTTGGAATTTTCAGCAAGGCTGTTATTGTCGCCGCTACTATCGCTTGGATCAGCGGCTGTAGCTCAACCAGCACCACAAGCGATAGCAGTGAAACTACCGATCAAGCTACTCAGCAGCAAGATCAAGCTAGTTCAAGCGGTACTGGCGCTGATGGTGGTATGGAAAGTGGTCAGATGGATCACGACGCCATGATGGCTAAGCAAGCTAGGGAAGCCAAAGCTGCGATGGCTGCTTTGCAAACTGTATACTATTTTGATTTTGATAAGGCTGTAGTTAAAGCTGATGCGTTTGAAGATCTGAGCGCTCACGCCAAGTACCTGGCG
>JBFFKD010000372.1:0-3150 GCA_041555595.1 Motiliproteus sp. | reverse complement strand
TTGAGTAACCCCGGTTCCAGGCCATGGGCACCGTCCATGCCACTCTCTTCGTTAATGGTAAAGAGTGCTTCCAGAGGCCCGTGTTCGATATCCTTCGCTTCGAGCAGTGCCAGTATCGCCGCCACACCGATGCCATTATCAGCACCCAGGGTGGTATCGGTGGCGTGAACCCAGCCGTCGACGATGCGGGGTTGGATCGGATCGTTGATAAAGTCGTGGTTCGAATCGTCGGTTTTCTGCGGCACCATATCCAGATGACTTTGCAGCACGATCCCCTCTGCCTGTTCCAGTCCCGCAGTCGCCGGTTTACGAATGATCAGGTTGCCCACGCGATCGCGCTGGTGTTGCAACCCCTGACTGTCGGCGAAGCGCTGTAGCTGCTCTATCAGGGCTTGCTCGTGGTATGAGGGGTGGGGGATGGCGCAGATCTGTTCAAAATGACGCCATAATGGCTGCGGAGTAAGTTGGTCTAACATGGAGAAACCTCAACGAGACGAGCAATCTGAACCCTCTGCAGAGGGCCTGAATATAATTAACGGACAGTGTAATTGGCGCTATCGGGATAAGAAAGAGTACCGCGCCCAGATGGTTCTGGGCCCGGTAAAGTTAGGCTGTGGTTTAGAAAGGAAACAGCATCGGTGTCACGATCAGGGTGATAATCAGTGCCAGCAGTTGCAGTGGCAGACCGACTTTAACGAAGTCGATAAAGCGGTAGTTTCCGGGTGCCAATACCAGCGTGTTGACCGGCGAGGCGATCGGGGTTGCGAAGGCGGTCGAAGCTGCAATAGCAACAGTCATCATCAGGGGTTCAGGGCTAACCCCAAAGCCCTGTGCGGCCGCCAGAGCGATCGGTGCCACCAGTACAGTGGTAGCGGTGTTGGAGATAAATTGGCTAAACAGCGAGGTGAAGATAAACAGAGCGGCACACAGGGCCAGCGGGTTGCTGGCACCCATTACGCTGTTGAGTTGGTCGACCACCATGTCGAGGCCGCCGGTTTTCTTCATCGCCAACGCCAGTGGTAACATCCCTGCGATCAGCACCAGACTGGTGCTGTTGAGCGAGCGATAGGCTTCGTCGATGGTGACGCAGCCGAATACGATCATCGCAAACGCTGCCAGCAGGATCGCGGTGAGGCTAGACAAGGTGCCGGAAACCATCAGTACCAGCATGCACATCATCACGGCCAACGCCATCCAGGACCGCTCGCTGCGTGATGGGGCGTCCTGAATTTCAGCTGGGGTTTCGAGGATGATGAAGTCACGCTTGGTCTCGAGCTGTTTAAGAAAGCGCCAGCCGCCAGCCAGCAGCAGGGTGTCACCCTGTGCCAGCGGGGTACCGTTGAATTCGGTGATCAGCGGCTCGTTGTCACGGCGGATACCGATCACGCTGAGGTTGAACCGTTCTCTGAAACGGCCCTCTTTGATGGTGTTGCCGATCAGGTAGGAACGTGGTCGCATCAGCACCTCGGTGACACCGAACTCCTGATGCAGACGGGTAGTTTCGCCGGCAGGAAATCCTTCCAGGACCAAACTCTTGTCACCGCACAGTCGGCCGATATCGGCGGGATCTCCGTACACCATCAGGGTATCGCCGGCTTGGATCTCGGTTGCGGCCAACACCGGCATCAGGCTTGAGATCAGTTTACGGCCGCGGCGGATCGCGAACAGAGTGACTTCGTACTGGGTTCGCAGCCCCGATTCAATGACATTCTTGCCGATCAGCTCGGAGGTGGCCGGCACCTTGATCTTGTGAAGGTGATCGCTGATGCCGTAGCGCTCGGCGAACTCTTTCAGATGGGGATGCTCGGATTCGAGGACTTCGCCCTCGGGCAGCAGATGGCGGCCTACGAATACCAGATAGAGGGTGCCGACCAGTAAAATCAGCGCACCGATGGGGGTGAAATCAAAGAACCCGAACGGTACCAGCCCGGCGGTTTCCATCTGGCCGCTAACGACTACGTTGGGAGGGGTGCCAATCAGGGTTAACATCCCCCCGATGAGTGAAGCGAAAGCCAGCGGCATCAGCATCCGTGACGGGCTGAGCTTGGCTTTACGGCACATACTCAGCACTACCGGAATGAACAGTGCTACCGCACCGGTCGAACTCATAAAGGCTGATAGCCCCGCGACCATAGGAATCAACACCAGTAGCAGTCGGACTTCGCTGGTGCCTCCGATATGCAGTAACCAGCGCCCCGCCGCTGCCGCAACACCGGTGCGGAACAGGCCTTCACCCACCACGAACAAGCCGGCAATCATCACCACGATCGATTGGCCAAAGCCGGATACGGTCTCGGCCGGAGTGATGACGCCCGATACCGCGAGCGCAACGACCACCATCATGGCGACGATATCCATCCGGATACGGTCGAGGATAAATAGGAAAATGGTCAGGCCCAGCAGGCCGAAGACGAAAATCATTTCTGGGGTCACAGTGGTTTCTCTGGGCTTAAAGTGTTTATTACGTAGGTCCAATAGCGCCCTGTGTTGAAAGTGTGTCAGGGCATGGATAAAGCGCGTGGATAGTAGCAGTATCGACCCAAGAAACAATGATGCAGCGCAATAATGTTTCGGTTGTCTGGGATTGATCGATGCGAGTCGCTCAGCAGGCCGACGACAGCGCCAGTGACGCCGGCTATGATAAGCTTCGGCCTTATTTATTGAGGAGTCGGTCATGGCGCTGGAAAGAATTTCTGTATCGCTCGATCAGGGGCTGGTCGAGCAGTTTGAGGGCTACCTGCAGGCGCGCGGTTATAGCAACCGTTCCGAAGCCATTCGCGACCTGATCCGCGATAAACTTGAACAGGAGCGGATCGAACAGGAGGTCGCCAGCCACTGTATCGGCACGCTGACCTATGTGTTTAATCACGAAGAGCGCGAGCTGGCGCGGCGGTTGACCCATGTGCAGCATCATCATCACGATGTTGCGGTATCGACCCTGCATGTGCATCTCGATCATGACAACTGCCTCGAAACGGTGGTCTTGAACGGCCCAACGGCGCAGGTCGCAGCCTTCGCCGCGGAATACAAGATCCAGGACGGCCCCAACGACGCCGGCGACATGTTCGAGCGTCCGGGTCGGCCGGCGGATCATTTCCCGTCGCCGTTCCCGAACGAACAGGCCGCGCGTGCCGCCAATGGCGGCGCCTA
>JBFFKD010000371.1:0-3179 GCA_041555595.1 Motiliproteus sp. | reverse complement strand
ATCTGTAGCAACTTGGGGTGGCTACGTCCCGTGATAAAGCTGCCATCGAGTTTTGCCACCACAAAGCGGCGATCAAAGGCCAGCCCGTGCGGTTCGACCAACGCGTGGCTGAGATGGATACCGGTGGTGGACTTGATCGGATAAACGCTGATCTGACTGACACGGATCTCGGACATATTGGCTTCCTGGCAGCAACGACAACAATGCCAACAACCGTACCAGATCTTAAACCGGTGAACATGCCAGCCGGCGGATAAAATCACTGCATCGCAGGCTTAATCACGCCAGACTCGGTAGCCGGTTAGGCGTGGCTGTTGGCCAACACAGCCGGCAAGCCCTCAAACGCTCAGCGATATCTCAACAGCCGGCTAAACCACCGCCTTAATTTAACTGTTTATCTTTCCAATACTTGGTGCCTTTGACCGTTGCTTGCAGCGCTAAGCCACTCTCGGTGAGCTGGTAGATCGTGATGTTATCGACGGTCGCCTCACCGCCCACCGCAGCACCTTTGTCTTTGGCTTTAACCGCAGCATCGGCTTGAGCCCCAAACGCCCAGCCCTGATCGACAAAACGATCCATACTTTGCTTGCTATGGAACACCATCACGATACGGAAGTCTTTAACACCCAGCCCGACGCCTAAGCCTATCTCCCCCATCTTCATGAAGGTATAGCGACCGGTGGCATTGTTCTTAACCACACCATAACCGCCACCCACGCTGGCCAAGATCAGATTGACGTTGGCATTGCTGAAAACCGCGTAGCCCGGGGCTTTGTTGATCTGTGCTTTGACGTCGGGTTTAACCCGAAACAACGCGCTAAGCACCTCGTTTTTCATCGCCAGCGTTGCACTACGCTGATCGGCAACGGTTGCCTGGCCGTTGATGGCACAACCGGCCAACGCGATCATCAATAACAGTACTATCAGTGTTTGGACTGGTTTCAAGGTTATCTCCATTGATGTTGGATTTAGCTTATCTTAGCAAGCGCTATTGGCTGATCCTATCGCGGCTACAGCCCCGGTTCGGGCCGGTATAGCGTTCATAAAAAAACCGCCGCAGTCAAAGCTGGGCGGTTTCTACAGTACGGACTGGATAGCCGATTACAGCTCTTGTACCAGATAGGACGCCAACTTGGCTGCCGGCACGTAACCGGGCATCAGTGACCCATCCTCAAGCACCAACGCAGGGGTACCGGTAACGCCGAACTCCTGCCCCAAGGCGTACTGGGCGGCAACCGGATTATCGCACTCTTTGGCCGGCACCGTGCCGCCGCTCTTGGCCAGCGTCATCGCCTGCTGCCGGTCATCGGCGCACCAGACCGAAACCATCTCGTTGTAGGTCTTGGAACCGACACCGGCGCGTGGAAATGCCAGGTAACGCACCTCGATCCCCAGCTCGTTGTACTCGGCCATCTCAGCGTGCAGCTTTTGGCAGTAACCGCAGTCGACATCGGTAAAGGCGTAAACAGTCGCTTTAACCTCCCCCTTGGGCGAGAAGATCACCATATCCTCGGTTTTCAGACGTTTGAGCGTGTCGGCGCGCTGGCCCTTCTTGCGCTGCTCGCTCAGGTTGACGAAGCGGTTGCCCTGAATCTCAAATAGGTTACCCAGCATAAAGTGATCGCCGCTGGCGCTGGTAAAGATGGTTTCACCGGTGTTGACCTCGACCTCGTACAGACCATCGATCGGCGATGCTTTGATTGAACGGATCTGGATCGAGTCGTTGACAATTTTCAGCTTGGCGCTGATCTGTTGGGTCATCTCGTCAGTCACATCAGCGGCCAACGATGCGGTGCTGCACGCCAATAGGGCCAGGGAGAACAGGGGAGCCAGTAAACGCATGATAACCTCGTGTTTAGAACCCAAAACCTGGGTCAGAATATGAACAACCATTAATGATGAGCGATTAGAGTCGCATGCCGCCAACAAGTTCAGCCGCGTGGATGGTGTTGTTGATGCAGCGATTGTAAACGCTGCTGAGCAATATGGGTATAGATCTGAGTGGTTGATAGATCACTGTGCCCCAGCAGCAGCTGCACCACCCGCAGATCAGCACCGTGATTGAGCAGATGGGTGGCGAATGCGTGGCGCAGCGTATGCGGCGACAGCGGCTTGTCGATCTGCGCATCGGCGGCGTAGCGCTTGATCCGGTACCAGAAGGTCTGACGGGTCATCTGCTTGCCCCGACTGCTGGGGAACAGCACCTCGCTATCGGCGTTGTCGAGCAGCAGCACGCGGCCCTGACGAAGGTAGCGAGCCAACCACTCGAGCGCCACCTCGCCCAGCGGTACCAACCGCTCCTTGTCACCCTTACCCAGCACCCGTACCACCCCCTGCCGCAGATTAACCATCGACACCTGCAGCGTCACCAGTTCGGTTACCCGCAAACCGCAGGCGTACAGCAGTTCGAGCATCACCCGGTCTCGAAACCCGATCGGCGTCTGCGGATCGGGTGCGGCCAGCAGCTCCTCCACCTCCTCCTCGGTCAACACCTTGGGCAGCGGTCGCGTCAGTTTGGGGCTGTCGACCTGTAGCGTCGGATCGATCTCGATCTGCTCCTCGCGCAGTTGGTAGCGGTAAAAACCGCGCAGGCAGGAGGTCGACCTCGCAGTCGAGGCGGGGCTGTAGCGTTGGCGCAGGCGAAAATTGAGATAGCCCAGAATATCGCCGCGCTCGGCGCTGAGGATCGCCTTATCCAGCGGCTGCAGCCAGCTGGCGAACCCCTTCAGATCACGCCGATAAGAGGCGATCGAATTATCACTCAGCCCCTTCTCCAGCCATAACGCCTCCAGGTAGGCCTCGATCTCGGTATAGCCAGGGTAGTGATGACGGACGTTTTTTAATGCAGTAGTCATAGCGACCTTTATATCATTGAGCTGCGAGTTAGCGGGAAAGTTTCGAACCTCAATGTTCATATCAGTACAATCCGCTTATTAACCCTACTTTTTGTATGCTATGTTATTGCAACACTGCACAACGATAACCGGCTGAAGTGTCAGACGGCCTGCCAAGCATCTATTTAAGGACAATTAAGATGAAATTAGTCAAACAGGTGATCATCGCCTCTATGTTGGGTTCGGCGCTGCTGGTTGCCGGCGTCCAAACAGCAATGGCGGATAACGAATACAACGGCGAACACCGAACCGAAAGCTGGAAGTTAACTCAAGGGGGCAAACTGT
>JBFFKD010000370.1:0-3217 GCA_041555595.1 Motiliproteus sp. | reverse complement strand
TGGTCACCTGGAAGATGGCCGCATCCTGACCCAGCGCGCAGGTGATAGTTACGACCACTGGGACCAAGTAGCCCAGCACATGCCGAAACTGGCACAAGCACGCTGGTACAAAACGGTTAAACATGGCTACGCCCGTGGCCACGAGCCGGTGCGCTACGTTGAAAACATCCGTCGTTACCAGGAAATTTTAAAACTAGAAGGGCGCTACCAAGCGATCCAAGACACCATCACCGAACCCGAGATCATGGGGCCACCCGCACCAACCGCACTACGCAAACTACCAGACACGCTGTAACGACAGGCCTAATAACACTCAATTATCAGTTGCCGCCCCCTTCAAGCGCTTCTTCTCCGCCCGTCTGCGGGCAAAGAACGCACTGAGCTGCTCGCTGCAACTTCGAGCCAGCACACCGCCCGTCACCTCAACAGTCCAGTTAAACCAGGAACTCGACAGCAACTGAGCTTGGCTGGCAACCACACCGGCCTTGGGCTCACTGGCACCGTACACCAACCGCTCGATACGCGAATGCACCAATGCACCGCTGCACATGGTGCAAGGCTCCAAAGTCACATACAGGGTTGCGCCGGGCAGGCGGTAATTTTCGACAGTTTGAGCGGCCTGACGAAGAGCGACGACTTCAGCATGTGCACTAGGATCGTGACTACTGATCGGTTGATTAAAACCCTCGCCAATCACCCGCCCCTCCAACACAACCACCGCCCCCACCGGCACCTCACCCAGAGCCGCCCCCTGATCAGCCAACGCCATCGCACGCGCCATCCAACGCTGATCCTGCTCGGCGAGCGAGTCAGACAAAGGGTCACGGCTTAGGGTATCAGGGTTAATTGCGGACATTATCGATCACAACACGGGGCTGTTTAGTTTGAACCGGACTGAGTAAAGCCGACCACTGCGGCTGCCGACCGACTGCTGCTCTAGGGCACCTGATGACGACGGATCGAATCAAGCGTACGAACCCAGGGCTTATCTCGCAACTTATAACCACTCATCAACTGTGCGGCGGCCTGCTGAGCGGTTTTAATCGAGGGGTAATGCCCCACCAACAACACCTGCCACAGTGAATTATTCTGCTTAATCTCAACCACCCGACTATCTGGAATCTGCTGTAACTGCACCAAGCCTTCACGACAGGGCGCGGCATTGCAGGCTAGCAACTGCAGGGTGTAAATCGATTTAGAGACAGCCTTATCGGCCATCTTGACGGTCGATTCGGGACTGGCATCAGCCATCGGATCCGACGCCACCGCGCCTTTAAACTCGACCGCGCTGATATAATTTTTACTGCGATAAACACCGGTCCGACCATCTTTCCAGGTGGCGCAGAGCCAAACTTCGCCGTCGGGCTTACAGGCAGTCACACTTGCCACCTCGACCGCCTGCAGCGCAGGTGATAGCAACAGCGAAAGAAGCAACGCAAGCAACGGAGCAACCAGTCTGAACATAATTAAATTCCAATCAATTCAACGATCTATTAAACAACAAACCCAGATAGAGCAAGCCTATAACGCAACCTAAGAGAGTAGAGAATCTAGCTACTGTACGCAACCACATCTAAACCACCACCAAGAGGGAGCAATCCGATAGCATCGAACACAGCTAACAGCATCAACGATAGACTCTCACCGCATCGATATGCTTAAACGCAATCGGCAAGGTCGCATCACCGGTTCCTTTTTCTTGGTAAATTCTTAACTCCTTGCGTTCGACCGACAGCAAACGCCCCTCAACACGAAAGCCGTTGTTGGTATCGATTCGAATATGCGTTCCGATATAGGGCTGTAATTGATCGATCCCGGTCACCCGAAAACCGCGCGACTGAAAGTCACTGGCCGGCTCGGATTTCAAGGCAGCAGGGGCAGAATCAACCTCAGCATCAAGCTCAGATTCCGCCTCAACGAACGGAGTTTGCAGCAATGTAGCCAAAGCCTCGACACTGCTGCGCACCTGCTCCTGCAGCGGCTCTGCTGATTCATCCGCAGCCTGCCAACCGATCGTCAGCGGCTCGACCGGCTTGCCATTAACCGTCAACGTTGGCGCTAGCAACTCCAACAGCTGCTCAGGCGAATAAAGCGACATCTCGGACATCCCCAACAACTGGCCATCAAGCAGTTTTAACCGAACCTCACCCTTACCCGAAAGAAAATCACGATAGCCGGTGACCAAAGAGTCTGGCAACACCCAACCCTGTTGAGATAGCCCCTCAAGCTCAAGCGCCACATGGCGGTCGATAAACTGTTGTGCAGTTTCTCCGGTCGCCTTAGTGCATAACTTAACTAAGCGCTTATTGTAGGAACGATCCTGATAGTGCAACGCCACCGCTCCCAATGAAGGTTTGGCCAACACTAGATTCTGTCGATTGAACTCATTGATCCCCAGATCAACCGAGGCGGAAAAATCGGCACTAAATAGTTGATCAAGCGACTGAGTCATCTGCAGCTGCAATAACTTACTGGATGAATCAAAGCGATAGCTTGCCGTCAGGTCCATCGCTATCTGTTGATACCCCAGGCGCCGCATCAGCTCAAGATCGGAAACGCCCGCCAGCGCTGCCTCACAACCCGACATCCAGTCGATCGGGGGCGATCGCCCCGCTGCTGTCGATTGAGCCGCCAACTGTTTAATCAACGGTCCCGACAGATCAAGCGCCAGTCCGTCGACCTCAAACCCTAGCTGCTGCGGTGGCTGGCCCTTATCGATAGCCTGTTTAAGGGTCATCAACTCCATCAAACTAGACGCTTTTATCCGCACTGCATCGATAGTGACCCCTTGCTCTTGTCCGAGCGGGATCACAGCAAGATCACGCACCCCGGCAACACCATCCAAACCAGTCTCGATTGAGCCATATTCAAGCCGGGCAACCAATGACAACTGTTGACGAAAATCCTCAACCACCGATCGAACCTGGTACCAGTAGTAGCCTTTAAACAAGCCGAATCCGCAAGCAGCAACCAACAGCAGCATCAGCAAGACACGCAACAGCAAGCGGAGAATCTGAGAGCGAAACAGAGGTCTTATCATGGTAAAAACCGAATACTCATCCTTGTTGGGCATGCCAGCCCACCTTCATCAATACGATCACTTTAAAACAAACTGTTAAGGCATACCAATTAGAGCGACAGAACCAACTTTGTAGACGTTATTACGATCAAACCGATAGCCCTTCTAAGCAACAGACAACGACAGCAAAAACCAGAT
>JBFFKD010000369.1:0-3238 GCA_041555595.1 Motiliproteus sp. | reverse complement strand
TTGGTACAGCTCGCGGGTGAAACCCCAGAGGTTGGGATAGTCGGAGAGCTGGCGCTGATTACACTTAAAGTGACTGTAGTAGACCGAATCAAACCGAATCAAGGTGGTAAACAAACGCCAATCAGCTTCGGTGATTCGGTCACCGATCAGGTAGCGCTGTTGGGATAGACGCTGTTCCAACTGATCGAGACACTCGAACAGCTGCCCCACCGCCTGCTCGTAAGCGGATTGTTCGGTGGCAAAACCGGCCCGATAGACGCCGTTGTTGATAGCATCATAAACCAGCGCGTTGACCGCATCGATCTGATCCAGCAACTCGGCCGGAGCATAGTCGCCGGGTTTGGCACCGACCTGATCGAAGGCGCTATTGAACATCCGGATAATTTCCGATGACTCATTGCTGACAATGCAGTTGCGCTGTTTATCCCACAGCACCGGCACCGTCACCCGACCACTGTAATCCGGTTGGCTACGGCTATAGATTTGATGGAGATAATCCGCATTGAACAGCGCATCGCCGCTCGATGGCCGGCCACCGCTATCATCTGTGTCGAACGTCCAGCCGTTTTCGGCCATCAACGAATGCACCACCGAGATCCCAACCATCGACTCCAGCCCTTTCAGGCTCAGCATAATCAAGGTGCGGTGCGCCCACGGACAGGCTAATGAGACATACAGGTGGTAACGGTCAGGCTCGGCCGCAAAACCGCCATCACCACTCGGACCCGGGCTACCGTCGACGGTAATCCAATGGCGAAACTGTGCCTGGCTGCGGACAAACTTGCCGCCACTGGCCTTAGTGTCATACCAACGATCCTGCCATCGGCCATCGATCAACAAACCCATTGTGATCACCTCTAGTTAAAACATAGTTATCGATTACTGACTTCGGTCGTGAACGCTCACTCGCAATGGTCGTTACGGCAGATCGAACAACAGTGCTTCGGCCTGATCACAGGCGCTGAACTGCAGCTCGATCTCATCGCTGATGGCCGCACCGTCACCGGCCTGTAACCGTTGACCGTTGAGATCCAGCGCCCCGCTGGCGACCTGAAGGTAATAGTTTCTGCCTGCACGGCAGCGATGACGGATCGATTGCTGATCGAGTCTGAGCTGATACAGGTAGGCGTCCTGGTAGATGGTTAGCGGCGCCTCACCGCCAACCGGAGCAACGATCAGATTGATCCCCCTGGCGGCGGAGTAGTCGTGCTGTTGGTAGCGTGGGCATACATTGTGCTGATTGGGCATGATCCAGATCTGTAGCAGGTGCAGAGGGTCGTCGGCCGATGGGTTGTGTTCGCTATGGCGAATACCGCTTCCTGCGCTCATCACCTGCACCTCACCGGCGCGCAATTGGTGATGCTCGGTCATGCTGTCTTTATGCTCGATCGTCCCCTGCAGCACATAGCTGATGATCTCCATGTTCTGGTGCGGGTGGATGTCGAAGCCACTGTTCGGACTAATCCGATCGTCGTTGATCACCCGCAACGCCGACACCCCCATATGCTGCGGGTCAAAATAATCGGCAAACGAAAACGAGTAGTGGGTATCGAGCCAACCATAGTTAGCATGGCCGCGTTGCTGGTGAGGTCTAATAGTGATCATGACGCGCCCTCTACTGTCCCTTGCTAACGATTAGCTAGGAATCACTGACAGGGGAATCATAAAAAAATAGCCGCCGGATAAAAACTGAATTAAATGACGGCTTTTGTTCGAATAAATCGTATAGATATCGACCAGCGCTTGCCCGAATCACCGCAAGAACACCAGTCAGATGTGTTGGGTGAGTGGTTATGTGAGCGCTTCACTGCTGCTGTCGTAGCGCCTCGATCGGATTCATCGCAGCCGCCCGGGTGGCCGGTTTGACCCCGGCAATCAGGCCGATCAGTGCCGATACCAGCAATGCCAGCACCACCGCTTGCAGCGGTAGCGATAAAGGCAGGTCCGGCAGCAACAACCCGGCCAGCAGCAGGATCAGCGCGGTGATCACCAGCCCCAACACGCAACCGGCCAACGCCAGCACGATCGCCTCGCCCAGAAACAGATTGCGGATTTGGCCATGGGTGAAGCCCAGCGCCCGGAGCAGACCGATCTCGTGAGCACGTTCGGCAGTCGTGATCAGCATGATAGTGAGGATGCCAACCCCGCCGACCAGTAGAGAGATCAATCCCAGGCTGGCGCCCGCATACTTGAGCATTAACAGAATCTCGTCGAGGCTGCTCAACACCTCATCCTGGGTCACCAGGGTAAAGTCCTCCAAGCCGTGACGGGCGATTAGCAGTTGTCGCACCCGTTGACTAATCAGCCCGGTACTGATGCCGGGTCGATAGACGATGTCGATCTCCATCAGGCTCTCGCGATTGAACAGTTTCAGTCCTCGCGACACCGGAATATAGGCGGCGTCGTCCAGATCGGTACCCATAAACTGCCCCTTGGCTGCCAATACCCCAACCACCAAAAAGCGACTGCCGCCGATATGCAGATTCTGCCCCAACGCTCGGCGGTCTCCGAACAGTTCCTGCTTCAATTTACTACCCAGCACCACCAGCGGCCTGGCGTTATCCAGGTTGTCCTGCGGCAGAAACCGACCTTGCGCCAGCGCCAGTTGCCAGACTTGATCGGCATCGGGTCCGACGCCGGCGACATTACTGTGACGGGTCAAGCCATCATATTTAACCGCAGCGGTTCCGAAGACCACCGGGATGACCTGCTCGACCCCGTTGAGCCGCGCTAACGCGCTGGCATCCTGCAGCGACAGCGGACGAACCGTGTTGAGCATACTGCCGATACCGAAAGTCTCTGTCTTACCCGGACTGACCGCCATCAGGTGGCTACCAAACTGAGTAAACTCGTTAAGGATATATCCGCGCAGCCCTTCACCCAGCGCACTCATCAACGACACTGCGGTGATACCGATCGCCATCCCCAGCAGCGTCAACAAGCTACGTAATCGCTGCGCCAGCAGTGCCCGCCAGATCCACCTGATCGAATCGAATGGGCTCATTGGTGCGACCCTCCAGCTTCACCACGCATGGCCAGCACCGGATCAAGACCCGCGGCACGGTTAGCCGGCCACCAGCTGAACAGCAGACCACAGCCGACCGCGATCGTTATCGCTGCCAGTTCAGCCCACAAGGGCGCGTAGAACGGGAACTGCGGCACCACGTGCAACGCCAGCACTACCGCCAACTCACCAAAGGCGGTGCCGATCAAGGCGCCGCTGCCGGTCAACAGCAGC
>JBFFKD010000368.1:0-3253 GCA_041555595.1 Motiliproteus sp. | reverse complement strand
AGGCTCCCGTTTAGAATCTTTACTGACCGCCGCCCAATTTGTGAACGTATACCGCCAGCTTCTTGATATCGTTGTCGCTTAAGCGCTTACTGAACGCAGGCATAACCGCCTCACGAGTCGCCGGATCACTAGGATCGTTAACACCATGAGCAATTGTGTACTTGGCTGAGGCCAACTTATCCGCCTCGTTGAAACGCCAGATCGCATCGGTCAAGTTAACCGAACCCAGCAGATGCATACCCTTAGCATCAGCTCCGTGACAGCCGAAGCAGCCCTTATCGCGATACAACTGGTCGCCCACAGCGTCCTTAACACCCTGGCTACGGTTCACCGTGTACTGCGCCAAAGCACTAATTTCAGTCTCGGACAACATTTTACCGTGAGCGATCATCATACCGCGACGACCATTAGTGATGGTCTGCTGGATCGCCTCAATCGTGCCACCGTAGAGCCAATCATCATCAGCCAGCACTGGGAAGCCGGGACCTCCAGAACCACCTGCACCGTGACAGGCCGCACAGTTATCGCCAAACAACACCCGAGTCGACGCTATCGCGTAATTACTCAGACCATCGTCAGCCAATAACTCGGCAGCGGTCATACCATCGATCTGAGTTTCGAACTTGGCCCGAATCGCCTCGACTTCAGCAACACCTTCGTTGTACTCACCCACCATGGTCCAACCCAACACACCCTTAGTGCTGTCGTCGCCCAGTGGAATCATCGGGTATAGAATACCGTACGCAACAAACCAGATGATTGAGGCCCAGAAGCCGATCATCCACCAGCGCGGTATCGGATTCGCCAACTCCCGAATATTGTCATCCCAGACATGCCCGGTGTTGTTTTCACCCGGGAATGGATTTTTTTCATCCGCCATTTTTTTCTCCGCTATCAAGCTGCTCACCGTCGTCGAGGAGGTATTTTCTCGCTTCGAGCTTCTCCTTGTTCTTCGGACGGTAGGCATAGACGTAAGCTATTACCATCAGGATGAAGATGACCACGGTCAGGATGGTTCCCACCCAGTCATGCGCAGTCATCGCCGCCCAATCAGTACTGAAATACTCTTTCAAGCTACTCACGGTAAACCTTGTTGTCATCGAGTTTAGCCATCGTACCCAGCACCTGAAGGAATGCGACTACAGCATCCTCTTCATTCTTGCCGGCCACTTCAGCGGGAGCTGCTGCGATATCCGCATCGGTATAGGGTACCCCGACAGTGCGCATACCTACCATATGGCTAGCGATCTCATCGCCATCCAACTCAGCATGTTGCAGCCATGGGTAGTTAGGCATCACCGACTCAGGCACAACCGAACGCGGTGCACGCAGATGGATACGCTGCCATTCATCAGAATACTTGCCACCCACACGAGCTAGATCGGGACCCGTACGCTTCGATCCCCACTGGAACGGATGGTCATACATCGACTCAGATGCCAATGAGTAGTGACCGTAACGCTCCTTTTCATCTCGGAACGGACGGATCATCTGTGAATGACACAGATAGCAGCCTTCACGGATATAGACATCACGACCGGCTAACTCCAAAGCGGTATAAGGGCGAATGCCGTCACCCGCTTTCCAAGTCGCCAGGGTGTCGCCTTCTTGACGGTCCCAGACGATCTCTGGCGCCGTACTCTTGTGCTCCATGGTTTTATCGATGGTAAACAGCGGTACGATCTCGACGATACCACCGATGGAAACCACGATCCCCGTCATCAATATCAACAGCCAGATATTGACTTCGATTTTTTCCTGGAAGCTTTTGGGTTTTTGATTATCTGCCATTTTCCGACTCTCCCTTAAGCGCTGGCTACGACAGCAGTGCGAGCCTGCTGGACGCTGCCTTGAGCGGCAGATTTACGGACAGTCATCAGCACGTTAACAAGCATAATGATGGCACCAGTCAAGAACAAAGCACCGCCAATGGCACGCATCGCGTAGTACGGATGCATCGCTTCGACCGACTCAGCAAAGGTGTAAACCAAGGTTCCGTATTCATCGTAAGCACGCCACATCAGCGCCTGCATGATCCCCGATACCCACATCGCGACGATGTAAACCACTGTTCCGATAGTGAATAACCAGAAGTGGACATTGATCAACCGGGTTGACCACATCTCGGTATGGAAGCAGCGCGTTACCAGGTGATACAACGCACCAGCACCAACCATCGCTACCCAGCCCAACGCACCGGAGTGAACGTGACCAATGGTCCAATCGGTATAGTGAGACAAGGCATTAACAGTCTTGATCGACATGACCGGCCCTTCGAAGGTCGACATCGCATAGAACGCCAGTGACATGATCAGGAAGCGCAAGGTGTAATCGGTACGCAGCTTATCCCAGGCCCCCGACAGCGTCATCATGCCGTTAATCGCCCCACCCCAAGACGGGATGATCATCGCCAGCGAAACCGCCGCACCCAGAGAACCCGTCCAGTCAGGTAACGCGGTGTACTGCAGATGGTGAGCACCCAACCAAACGTAACCAAATGACAGTGCCCAGAAGTGAATAACCGACAACCGGTAGGAGTAGACCGGACGGTTAGCCTGCTTAGGCACGAAGTAATACATGATCCCCAGGAAGCCGGCCGTCAGGTAGAAACCGACTGCGTTATGGCCCCACCACCACTGGATCATCGCGTCCTGAACACCCGAGAAGATCGAGTAAGACTTAAACAAGCCAACAGGAATCGCCAGACTGTTGACCACGTGTAGATAGGTGATCATGATCATCATCGACAGGAAGAACCAGTTCGACACATAGATGTGCGAACTCTTTCGGATGGCGATGGTCATGATGAAGTTGACGGTATAGCTAATCCATACGATGGCGATCGCGATATCGATCGGCCACTCCAGCTCTGCATACTCTTTACCCTGGGTCAGACCCAGCGGCAAGGTGATCACTGCACTGACAATGATCAGGTTCCAACCCCAAAAAGTGAACCATGCTAACTTCTCACTCCACAGCCGCACACCGCAGGTGCGCTGAACCGAGTAGAAAGCAGTTGCCATCAACACACAGCCGCCGAAAGCAAAGATCACGGCATTAGTATGAAGTGGACGTAAACGTCCAAAGGTCAACTCAGGAATATCGAAATTTAATACCGGCCATGCCAGTTCCGAGGCGATATACACCCCGACGGATGCGCCTACCACGAGATAGACAACAGCCATAACGGCGAACCAGCGCACAACCCCAAGGCTGTACTTCTGCTCTGCTCTGGCGTCCATGAACCCCCCTT
>JBFFKD010000367.1:0-3311 GCA_041555595.1 Motiliproteus sp. | reverse complement strand
GGGAACTATCTCGGCGTCAATCGGAGTTGCGGAGATGTCGATCCACGATACCGCCGAAGAACTGATCGAGCGTGCGGATAAAAGCCTCTACGCGTCCAAGCGCAAGGGGCGTAATCAGGTTAGCGCACTACCCAAGGTCTGATCGACCCGGCTCAGAACAACCCTGCATTGAGCCACAGGTGCACCCAGATACTGGCGACATACCCCAGCGCTATCACGGGCATCCATTTCAGGTGGCCGAAGAAGGTGTAACGGCCCCGCGCCTGCCCCATCAGCGCCACCCCGGCAGCCGACCCGATCGATAGCAGGCTGCCTCCCACGCCTGCGGTCAGGGTGATCAACAGCCAATGCCCTAGCGACATCACCGGCTCCATCGTCAGCACAGCGAACATCACCGGAATATTGTCCACCACCGCCGAGATCACCCCTAGCGCAATGTTGGCACTGGTGGCGTCCCATTGGGTGTATAACAGGTCTGACATCAGCACCAAGTACCCCATAAAACCGAGTCCACCGACACAGACAATGACGCCGTAGAAGAACAGCAGCGTGTCCCACTCGGCCCGTGCTACCCGATTAAAGACATCAAACGGCACCACACTACCGAGCCGCTGCAGCCGTTCCTTATCACCCGCCTGTTCGGCTAGCAAGCGTTTACGTGCCAGCGACCGAGGTAGTGTCATCCGTAAAAAATAACCGAAAAACTGTAGATACCCCAGCCCGGCCATCATCCCCAATACCGGAGGCAGGTGTAGCAGCACATGACAGCAAACAGCCGTGGTGATGGTCAGCAAAAACAGCAAAACGATCCGTTTGGCGCCGCGTTTTAGCTCTACCACTTCTGCGTCTGCACAAGGATGACGATTCTCGACGAAGCAACTCATGATGACAGCTGGCACCATGAAGTTAACCAACGACGGTAGGAACAGGGCAAAGAACTGCTCAAAATGAACGATCCCGGCCTGCCACACCATCAACGTGGTGATATCACCAAACGGACTAAAGGCACCACCAGCGTTCGCTCCAATAACGATGTTTATACAACATAAGTTGATGAATTTCTTATCGTCGGGGGCCACTTTAAGGATCACCGCACACATCAATAGCGCGGTGGTTAGATTGTCCGCCACCGGCGAGATAACAAAAGCCAACAATCCGGTCAGCCAGAACAGCGTACGATAGCTAAACCCCTTGTGGACCATCCAGGCACGCAATGCATCGAACACCCGCCGCTCTTCCAGCGCGTTGATATAGGTCATCGCCACCAGCAGGAACAGCATCAATTCGGAGAACTCTAGCAATGTATGCTTGTACGCGCCTTCGACCACACCGGTCAGACCCTGGTCAATGTAGACCCAGCCGATCAGCGCCCAGATCACCCCGGCAGCGACCAATACGGGTTTCGATTTGCGCAGATGTAGCTTTTCCTCCAGCATCACGACTAGATAGGCGATGATGAAGATAAACAGTGCCAGATAGCCGGTACCGGTCTGTGTAAGGTTTAACGGCCCGACACTGGCCGATGCTGAGGTGCTGAAAGTCGTAGCCAGGCAGATAAACAGCAACGACAGATAAGGGATAGCAGTAGACATGACAGCTCTCTGACTCGAGTCGACCACCTCACTGGCGATCGTTTGCTGAAATACTAGATTAATTTCAGCGAGTTCAGAGAATTTTCTTAGTAACCATGAGCTTATTTTCACAATAAGCTCCGATCAAGTTAAATACCGGAGTGAAGGGGGGCGGTTTGACCCGCTGCGTTTTCGAACAGAGCTCTCAATCAGAATCAGCGAGGGACTTTCTTGGTGACCTTATCGAGCACTCCCATCGCTACTGCGGAGATCACAAAGGTTAGGTGCAGAATCACGAACCACATCAACTTGTCATTACTGACGGCTTCGGCCTTCATAAAAATTTTCAGCAGATGAATTGACGAAATAGCCACGATAGCGGCCGCCACTTTGTTCTTCAGACTGTTGGTATCGAGGGTACCGAGCCAGCTCAATTTTTCATCGTTGGCATCGAGCTCAATTCGGGAGACAAAGTTTTCATAGCCCGAGAACATGATCATCACCAACAGCCCCCCCACCAGGGCAATATCGATCAGCGATAAGACCACCAGAATCATATCAGCCTCGGAGACCTCAAGAATATGCGGCAGTAGATGAAACACCTCTTGAAAAAACTTAATGCCTAATGCTATCAGTGCCAAACTCAGCCCTAGATAGATCGGGGCTAAAATCCAGCGCGCTGCGTACATCAGCCGTTCAAACGATTTTTCGACCATAACAACCTACTAGCCTCAACTTCAGATCAAAGGATTAACGGGCTCAAACGAGCAGCCACTATGCGCTTACGAAGACAACAGCTGTTTGCTATAGCAGAACCGATCCATATCAACCACATCAACGGTCACACTGGTAACAGAGGCCGCTAACGGCTCGACACTTTCGAGTAAACACTGGCTCAACTGTTTCTTTTGAGCCTCACTGCGGCCCGATAGAATCTGCGCACGCAGGTGGATAAACGGTTGCACCTTACCGGCAACCAGATAATGCTGAAAGGCAATGGCACGCACCTTAATCGCCTCCGGCTCGAATAGATCAGAGCGAGCCGCACCATCGTGAACCGCTCTAACCAAAGCATTCACATCCAAGGTTGCGTCTAGACTCTGGGCATACTCAATGACAATATGTGGCATATCGGTTCCTAGAAAACCTGTGTTTTATTAATTAAGGGATTAACAAACCCGCTAGCGTGAACGTAGTAACCATTCAACTCGCCGCAACGGCGTCTTAATATCATAAGCGGGGGCCACCGAGCCGACACCAAAGGTTTCAACCTGGGCACCGGCAACACCACGCGCTAACAACAACTGCTTCAATGCGTCGGCGAGCTGCAACGAATCAGCCCGGTTTTTGTCGGACACACGGGGCTGATCGATGTGCCCGACCAACATCAACACAGAGTTCGGCTGGTCGCGCAGCAGCCCTATCAGGCCGTTAATATCAGCCGTACTCAATTGCTCTGCGGTGTGGACAGTTCGCTCACCGGCCTGCAAAGCGGCAACCAATGAACCCGCAACCACCGGTAACGAGTATTTTCATATTCATGGATTATATCTGGCCCATATGAATAGTCAACATTGGTTGATTCTTATTCAAGGAAATATCATACGGCATTCCCCATCGAGAAATTCGATCGAACTACCCCATGATGTATCCCCGATATAGGACGGATCCAGAATGTAGTAATTTTCGCCGACACATGTCCCCTGTTGCGATAGCAACTCGGCAGACCTTTCGGTAATC
>JBFFKD010000366.1:0-3312 GCA_041555595.1 Motiliproteus sp. | reverse complement strand
GAGTAATCCTTGCCGCCCTGTAAAAACGTCTCAGGGGGCTTAAAGGCAAACTCATCATCGGCAGGCTTTTCGATAGCGGCTAGAGTCTCTGTCGAAGACAAAAAGGTACTGGACAGCCCCAGGCCGGCCCCCAGTTTGAGAAGATCACGACGGTTCACCATAGCTTGCTCCTCAAAGACCGCTGATGAAGCCGGTCAGTTGACCGTCGGCAGCGATAACACCGTGCATCACTAAAAAACCAAAACATTGGACCATAACCCGCTCCTCATAGACCGATTGGGCCGGTAAGCTGACCGCCTACCACGATGACGTAACGCAGCATAAAGCCTCCGACGATGACCGCCAGCGGCAGCGCGATTTCAAACAGATACGGCACCCGGAAGTGACCGCCGTTGTATTGCGTCCGGAAGACAAAGAAGGCTTCGAATAGCAGCGGGATCAATAGCCCGATCAGCACCACCCAGGTCCAGAACAGCGGCCCCATCTCGCCGCCGGGAAGAATTACCTGGATCGCATAGCTGGCATCCTGAACTGTGACGTAAGCAAACATGAAGAACAGCGCAATCACCACCAATTCGATCACGATCAGGATCGTATCAAACAGCGTCAGCCAGTAACCGCTGTTATGAAATTGCCGTTCACGGGTCTGATCACCATTGGAGCGATGGGTAATCCTATTGGCCAGCATGATCGCTGCGATGCCAGTAGATAGTGCCGAGACTGTGAACAGCGCCCACAACACAGGCGTGTTCCACAACGGTCGCGAAGGCATCGCACCCAACAGCATTGCGGTATAGATAGCGGTGGCAATCGCCAGCGGGGCACAAAGCCCGGCTAGTGGCTTGCGTAACCCTCGTGCGATTTTGTCCAGCCTCTCGCCCACACCTGCATCGAAAATCGTCTTCCAGTTAAAAAAACTCAGCGCGTAGAGTACCGAGACCAACCCAACCAGCAGCAACAGCCAGCCACCATAGTTCATTGGTGATGGATTGAAGGCTTTGTACCAAAAGTTGCTGGTCATGATATTGAAAGCCCGGAACGGTCGACCCAATTCGAAAATGAGAAATCCGGTCCCGATAATGACCGGCAATGGGCCGATTAATGCACCGAATTTTGCGATGATGAAGTAGCGCTCACCGAAATTTCCGCCCGCTCCACGCAGGTAGATAAAAGCACTCACTGCGATCGCCCCGGCCCCGGTACCCGCCAAAAACAGGTACCAGTAAACCGGCCAGCTCCACATAAGATGATGCGTCATCGCTAACCTCGCTTGGTATGGGTGCCGTTGTGGGTGGTGACGCGGACATACTGGCCGGGCCGTTTGGTATTTTCATCGGTGCTATCGAGGCCAATATAATAAACATTAGGGCCGGTGCCGATGTGCTCGCGAAGTACCGATACCGGGTGTTTGGCGATCAATTTATGGATCTCGCTGGTGACGTCGTTGATATCACCAAACACCCGCGCTCGGCCCTGGCAAGTATTGACGCAGGAAGGCACCAGACCTTTCGATACGCGGTGGATACACAGGTCGCACTTGTCGGCAAAACGGGTGACGGGATTGAGAAATCGGGCGCCGTAGGGGCAAGCCTGGGCGCAATAGAGACAACCGATGCAGACCCCTTGATCAACCACGACGATGCCATCCTGAGGCCGCTTATAGGTAGCACCGGTCGGACAGACCCGAACGCAATCGGGATCGCTGCAGTGATTGCACATACGTGGCAAAAAGGTGCGCCCGGTATTAGGGTATTCGCCCTTCTCGGTATACTCCACCCAGCTTCTGGCTACCCCCAACGGTACGTCGGCCTCAGCCTTACAAGCCACGCTACAGGAGTGGCAACCGATACAGCGGCGCAGGTCGATCAGCATGCCGTATTGAACCCGGTTGGAGTTCGAAGTGGCAATCAGCTGCGATCCGTTAGCCCCAACACCTTGCGCCTGCGATAGAGCAACGGCTCCCGTCACGGCACCAACGGCTATTCCACCGGCACTCTTGAGGAACTCCCTGCGTCCGTTTGACTCACCCTGTGGCGGGCTGGTTTCATCGTCAGACTCGATCATGATTGACTCCGATTATGGCCGCTCGCTGCTGTCGTCAACGAAGATCGTGTTAGCGGCCATTGTGTTATCGGCTATCGTGTTACCAATAACGGTTGAACCGACTCGATAAGGGACTGATGTTTTGCATGCTGCCGGTTTCATCGCCACCTCACTCGGTCGCCGCCTGGGCAAACGCATTTTGTCGCAGATCGACACTGCGATGCTTTTCGTTGTAATGACACTCGATACAGGTCATCTGCTCGTCCAAAGCCTTGTTATGAGCATTGATGCCCCGCTCACGTTTCGGTTCGATCTCCGCTTCTACATGGCAGCTTCGACAGGTTGGACTGTCGTATTCATAAAGCCGATCACGCACCCGAAATGCCGCTGCCTGACGTGCCGCCTGCCAAGCTCCATTGCGCTCGGTCAGCCGGTCACGGGAATGCCCAAACAGGTCGGTTAGACTGGAAAAATGGCTATAGACATAGACAGAATTGATGGTTCCGGGAGCTAGATGGCATTCAGCGCAGGTCGCCTGCTGCTCGATCTCCTCATTCGCCGGCTCGGTCTTCTGATCGAACGACGGATGAGCCTTCGAGTAGGCCAGTCGGACATCCGAGCGATACTCCTGGTCGACATGGCAATACGAACAAGCCTTATCGATGGCGACAAATTGTCGGGTCAGCGGTTCCAGAGTCAAGGCTACGGCGACCAGGAAAAGGCCGATGAAGACAATTGTGATCTGAAAGCCACGGTCCTTAAGCATTCCCACGCGCTACCCTCCTGACCAGTCTCGCTGAGTCCGGGTCGGGGTTATCCGCTGTGCCCGACACTGTGGCTCGTTCATTTAAGAGTAACGGCCTGTATGTCGGCTTTTCCTGGACCGATACTGACCCGGACCGGAAATGAAACGTGATGCGCCCGCTTGCCTGCAGCATCGTCATGAACCGAAAAGCCGAAGGTATAGATCCCTCCCGGCTGCATGATCAGATCAAAAACCTGGGTATCGGTCATTTGCTCATCGCCTTTAATCAGTCCGGTTGATTTGGCTTTTTCCAATATCTTATCTTTGTCCAGGCCTTTACCGTCATCTTCAATCTCAATGACAATATTCCCGCCTTTATGATAGGCGCGAAGATGTATATTACCCTGGGCAGGCTTGCCTGCTTTTGATCGTTCAGACGTTGCTTCAATCCCATGGTCGCAGGCATTCCTGATCATATGCACCATAGGCTCATAAAGGGCATCTACGACATTTCTGTCAATCTC
>JBFFKD010000365.1:0-3315 GCA_041555595.1 Motiliproteus sp. | reverse complement strand
TGGAGAGAAAGCGATGAGCGCAGTTGCGAATCCTGACCGCCATGAGGCAGAGGTGGCCGTTATCGGTGGTGGGCTGGTGGGGTTGGCGGTTGCTCTTGGGTTGCAAGACCAGGGATTAACCGTTTCGATCATCGACGAAGGTGATATCGCTTTACGTGCCTCTCGCGGAAACTTTGGTTTGGTCTGGGTGCAGGGTAAAGGGGATACCTGCCCCGCATACGCCCGCCTGAGCCGTTTATCGGCGCAACGCTGGGGGCAGTTTGCTAAGGATCTGACCGCATCGACCGGCATTGATGTGCAGCTATCTCAGATCGGCGGGCTCTATATCTGCCTCACCGAACAAGAGCTGGAACAACGCCGACTGATGTTGGAAGCGATGCGACAGGCGCACGATGGCAACTATCCATTCGAGGTGCTGAACCATGAGCAGCTCAAGGCAAAGGTACCCGAGATCGGCCCTACGGTAGCAGGGGCCACCTGGGGGCCTGAAGATGGTCATGTCAATCCGCTGCTATTGCTGCGAGCCATGGCACAGCGCTTTATCGCTGAGGGTGGTCAGTTGCTGACCAGCGGCCCGGTGACCCAAGTCGAGCCTGACAATGGTCGGTTCAGGATTCACTGCGGCGACCAGCGACTTGAAGCGGGTCGGGTGGTGCTAGCCGCAGGTCTCGGCAACCGTGAACTGGCTCCGCAGCTGGGATTGTCGGCTCCTGTGGTGCCCAATCGCGGCCAAGTATTGATTGCAGAGCGGGTGCGCCACTTTCTAGATTATCCCACCGGCCATGTACGCCAAACCGGTGAAGGCACTATCCAGTGTGGCGACTCCAAGGAAGATGTCGGCCTTGACTGCGGCACCACCACCGATGTGGTGGCGACGATTGCCCGCCGAGCGGTGACCATGTTCCCACTACTCAAACATGTCCGGCTGGTCCGATCCTGGGGAGCGCTACGGGTGATGACGCCTGACGGCTACCCCATCTATCAGCAATCCAAACAATACCCGGGGGCATTTCTGGTCTCTTGCCATAGCGGTGTCACCCTGGCAGCCGCCCATGCCGGCCCGATCGCCGAGTGGATTGCCAGTGGCTTAGCCGACCCGAGTCTAGCTCTGGAGGAGTTCCATGCCGAACGATTCAGCCTTTAAACGGCTTCCTACCAACCCCGCTGCAGAGGTTAGTTTTCTAGTGGAGGGCCAACCGGTTACCGCTCGAGCGGGAGAAAGTGTGGCAGCAGCCGTATTGGCGGCCGGCCTCGGACCGACCCGTACCACCCCGGTGTCGGCTAGTCCGCGTGCGCCCTACTGCATGATGGGGGTCTGCTTTGAGTGCCTGATGGTGATCGACGGTCAGCCCAATACTCAGGGCTGTATGACCCCGGTAGCAGAAGGGATGGAGGTTGGTTTTCAACATGGCGCTCGTGCGGTGATGAAGGAGTCAATATGAACACAGCGCAATACGATCTTGCCGTGGTGGGTGCAGGTCCTGCGGGGATGGCCGCTGCGATCGAGAGTGCCCGCCGTGGTCTAAACGTGGTAGTGATCGACGAGCAACCCCGTCCTGGTGGCCAGATCTACCGCGAGGTAGGCCAACCGGTACTGCAGGATCAACGGATTCTTGGCTCTGACTATTACTACGGCGCCAGCCTGGTGCGAGAATTCTCAGCGGCCAATATCGAGGTGTTGCACAGTGCCACAGTGTGGGAGATCGGTGCTCGTCACCTGTGTCTGTCGACGGACGGTAGCAGTCTGCGCATCAGTTTTAACCGTTTATTGCTGGCAACTGGTGCGCAGGAACGCCCGGTTCCTTTCCCCGGTTGGACCACGCCGGGGGTGATGACCTGCGGTGCCGCCCAGATCATGCTCAAAAGCAGCGGTTTAGCCCCATCCGAACCGCTGGTGATTGCGGGTAGCGGGCCGCTGTTGCTGCTGATTGCCTGTCAGTTGCAGCGGGCCGGTGTCTCGATCGCTGCCGTGCTCGATACCACTCCGGCTCGTCATTATGTCGAGGCGCTACGCGAACTACCGGGGGCGTTGCGGGGCTGGCGTTATCTGCTCAAGGGTTGCAAGCTGCTGATGGAGCTAAGATCTGCCGGTGTGAAACGCTTGAACGGCGTGCAACAGCTGCGGGCCGAGGCAGGCAGCGATGGCAAACTGGCGATGGTTCACTTCAGCCACAAGGGGCGTGAGCAGCAGTTGTCATGCTCCACCCTGCTGGTTCATCAGGGTGTGGTACCCAACGTCCAGTTAACGCGGGCATTGGGTGCTGAGCATCGCTGGGACAAGCTGCAGCAGTGTTGGCACCCTTGCCTCGATAGTGGTGGAGAGACCAGTGCTGGCGGCGTTTTTGTGGCCGGCGATAGCGGCGGTATCGGTGGTGCGCTGGTTGCCGAGCTGCAGGGCAAATTAGCTGCCATCAAGATCGCGGCCAGTCTGGGCAAAGTCAGCCAGGAAAATAGTGACCAAGAGACAGGCAAGCTCCATCAATCAATCGGCCAAGAGTTGGCCATTCGCCCCTTCCTCGATCGACTCTACCGTCCGGCTGAGGTGTTTTTACGGCCGACTGACGAGACCCTCGTGTGTCGTTGCGAGGAGGTCACTGCGGGCGATATCCGCCGTGCGGCAAAAAATGGTTGTGCCGGCCCTAACCAGGCCAAAGCCTTCAGTCGAGCCGGTATGGGGCCTTGCCAAGGGCGCTTGTGCGGACTGACGGTATCGCAACTGATGGCAGAGGCGCTCAATACGCCTGTATCGGAGGTGGGTTATTACAACATCCGTTCACCGATCAAGCCGGTAACCTTAGGTGAGCTGGCCAGCATGGAGCCCGAGTCAGAACTAAAGTCAGAGTTTGTTGAGCAGGCCGAAGCCTAATCATTTATATCAGAATCAGATAAGAGAGTAATACGATGTCGATTAGCCGTTACCAGACTGCAGCACGCATGAGTAAAATCGTGGTGCACAACAACACTGCCTATCTTTGTGGCCAGGTAGCCGAAGATAGAAGCGCCGACATAACCGAGCAGACAAAAACGATGCTGGCTAAGGTCGATGAGCTGATTGAGTCGGTAGGGAGCAGCCGGGATAAACTGTTAACGGCGACCATCTATCTAAAGGATATGGCCGATTTCGCCGCGATGAATGCGGTCTGGGATGTTTGGGTTCCCGAGGGAAGTGCACCCGCCAGAGCCTGCGTAGAAGCGCGTATGGCCAGCCCTGAACTGTTGGTAGAAATTTCGGTTACCGCTGCGGTCTGAGCCACTCCTTAATCGATCTCCTCGTAGGGCCGTCGAATCCTACTGGCCCGCTTGCCCCTATGCTTC
>JBFFKD010000364.1:0-3319 GCA_041555595.1 Motiliproteus sp. | reverse complement strand
GCTGCGCTGACCGGCTCTTCTTTCGTTTCTTCGATAGTCATATCGTAGCTAGCGTCGGCGGTGGTGTTGTCATCACGTAGACGGGTCACTTCGTATTGTGGGGTGTCCATGCCAGGATCGGGCACGACGATGACATCTACCGCGTGGCGTTTCTCGATCGCTCGTAGGTTGTTGCGCTTCTCGTTAAGCAAGTAGGTAGCAACGTTAACCGGTACGTTGGCGCGAATCTGTGAGGTGCGATCTTTCGAGGCTTCCTCTTCCATCAGACGCATGATAGATAGCGCCAGTGAACCGATATCGCGAATGGTCCCTTGGCCGTTACAGCGAGGACAAACAATACCGCTGGTCTCGCCCAGTGATGGGCGCAGTCGTTGGCGGCTCATTTCGAGCAGGCCGAAGCGAGAGATACGACCGATTTGAACACGCGCGCGATCGACCTTGAGCGCGTCCTTCATACGGTTTTCAACTTCACGTTGATTGCGTGCTGGAGTCATGTCGATAAAATCGATCACGATCAGGCCGCCGATATCACGCAAACGCAGTTGGCGGCCGATCTCATCGGCGGCTTCCAGGTTGGTGTTAAGTGCGGTCTCTTCGATATCGCTGCCCTTGGTGGCACGCGCCGAGTTGATGTCGATCGATACCAGTGCTTCGGTAGGGTCAATGACGATCGAACCACCAGAGGGAAGGCGAACTTCGCGCTGGAACGCGCTTTCGATCTGAGATTCAATCTGGAACCGGTTAAACATAGGTGTTTCTTCGCTATAGAGCTTGATCTTGCTCTCGTAGCTCGGCATCACATGCTGGATAAACTCAAGCGCTTCCTGGTGAACGGCAGGGTTGTCGATCAGTACTTCGCCGATATCCTGACGCAGGTAATCGCGGATAGCGCGAATGATCACGTTGCTTTCCTGGAAGATCAGGAAGGGGGCTTTTTTCTGGGTAGAGGCCTCTATGATCGAGGTCCATAACTGGTTCAGGTAATCCAGGTCCCACTGCAGCTCTTCAGGTGTGCGGCCGATGCCCGCGGTGCGAACGATAACACCCATGGTGCTGGGGATGTTGACCTGATTGAGCGCTTCGCGCAGTTGGCTGCGCTCTTCACCTTCGATTCGGCGCGAAATGCCGCCGGCGCGAGGGTTGTTAGGCATCAGCACAAGATAGCGTCCGGCTAGCGAGATGAACGTGGTTAGAGCAGCGCCTTTGTTACCGCGTTCCTCTTTATCTACCTGCACTATAACTTCGGTGCCTTCGCTGATCGCATCTTTGATGCTTACGCGGCCTTTGGCATTGGAGTCTTTGAAGTACTGCCGAGAGATCTCTTTGAGTGGTAGAAAACCGTGACGGTCAGCGCCGAAGTCGACGAAAGCGGCTTCCAGACTCGGCTCTACACGAGTGATTCGGCCAACGTAGATGTTGGCTTTTTTCTGCTCGCGGGCTCCGGATTCGATATCCAGATCAAACAGACGCTGGCCATCGACCAGTGCAACACGCAACTCTTCGGGTTGGGTTGCGTTAATTAACATTCTTTTCATGGTGCTTATTCAACTCTGATGTGAATAATCGCACCGCCCTTAAAACAGCCAGGCTTGGTTTCTAATTCGAATCGATATGTTTATGCGTGCAGTCAGTTTTCAGTCACAGGCACGTTTTAAGTGCCTGTTCTTTCAGCATTCCGTGGCTATTGGCCACCTATTTCTGTCTGTTTAACCTATCGGTGAAGGGAACAGCAACCAGTCTCGGATAAGTCAGATCTCCGCGATTTATACAGCGGCTGACTACTCTTTGTATGCGTAGATCCTGATTGGGATGGCGCATAATCCATGGGTTGTTGACGTCTTCACCTCAACACGAGGCATAAATCAATTCAAATCGCGAAGCGTAGCATTACATTGGGCGCGCGATCTGATTTTGGTAGCAGCGTCGTTGGCTGCTACCCCTGTTATCTGTTGCTTTCTATTCTTTTGATCGACCATCGGCTCGATCATCACAAACTGCCGGAGAAGCATCTGCCAGTAGGGCAGGAATCGGTTACAATGCAGTCCGTTAATCGTCGGCGGTACTAAACATCCTCCAGACGACGCGGCAATATAGCAGTTTTCATACTCCCCAGCAATCTTTAGCGGTATCCCCCATCACTATGACAGCAGAGCCGAAAGCGCCAGCCAGTGGCGTGCAGTTTATTGAAATCGAAGCCGAAAGTGCTGGTCAGAGAATCGATAACTTTCTTTTGACCCGGCTTAAGGGCGCGCCTAAAACGCTGATCTATCGAATCCTGCGTAAGGGAGAGGTGAGGGTTAATAAAGGCCGGGTTAAGGCACCATACCGATTGGTTGCCGGAGATGTGATCCGGGTGCCGCCAGTGCGATTACCTGAGCCGAAATCACAGCCAGATGTCGGCAAGGGGCTGACTCAGGCATTGGAGCAAGCGATTCTGTTTGAAAATGACCAGCTACTGGTGATCAACAAACCATCGGGATTGGCGGTGCATGGCGGCAGTGGTATCAGTCTGGGGATGATTGAGGCGTTACGGCAGATCCGTCCTGATAGTAAATTTCTAGAGTTGGTTCACCGGCTTGATCGTGATACCTCTGGGGCGGTGATGGTGGCCAAAAAACGTAGTACCTTGAAGGCGTTGCACGAAGATCTTCGACAGGGTCGAATCAGTAAAATCTATCAGGCGCTGGTGATTGGTCAGTGGTCCAAACGTCAGCAGAAGATCGATGCACCATTAAAAAAGAACGAACTGCAATCGGGTGAGCGGGTGGTACGGGTTGATACCGAAGGCAAGGCGTCGATTACTGAGTTCCGATTGCTTGAAAGTTATCAGCAGTGCTCGTTGATTGAAGCCAAGCCGATTACGGGGCGAACCCATCAAATCCGGGTGCATACTCAATTCGCGGGGCATCCTATCATTGGCGATCCCAAGTACGGCGATGAGCAGATTAACCGATCTATGAAGTCGCAGGGGGTTAAACGGTTGTTTCTACACGCGGTTGAATTGCGGCTACGGCTTCCTGGTAGTAATGACCGCCTGATTATCAAAGCACCGCTCGAAACGAGTTTGCAGAACGCCCTTAAACAACTGCGTGGCTGAACCTTTGTCTAGGCAAATTTTTAAGGTCAAATAATCACAGTTACGATTCGGTGGATTATTCTTAGAAATAGGTTTTTAATTCCTTTTCTATCTATAAGCAGGGTCGCTGTATCTTGGCTCGTGCTAACTATCCGTGCCGGAGTCGTCCATGAAATTGCAGCAATTGCGTTATATCTGCGAAGTCGCCAAGCATGATCTTAATGTTTCTGCCACCGCGCAGAG
>JBFFKD010000363.1:0-3326 GCA_041555595.1 Motiliproteus sp. | reverse complement strand
CCCGAACATATCATCCCCATTGCCACGGTATATTCGGGTCACCAGTTCGGCCAATTCAACCCAACGCTAGGTGACGGAAGGGCAATGCTGATCGGAGACAGGATTGCCGCCGATCACAAGCGCTGGGAGATACAACTCAAAGGCAGCGGCCCCACCCCCTATTCGCGCGGTTTCGATGGTCGTGCGGTACTGCGCTCGGTGATTAGAGAGTACCTGGCCAGCGAGGCGATGGCAGCGCTCGCTATTCCCACCACCCGAGCACTGTGTATTGTCAACAGCCAGACACCAGTGATACGTGAGCAGCGGGAACAAGCCGCGCTAATGATTCGCACCGCCGCCAGCCATCTGCGCTTTGGTTCATTCGAACATTTCACTGCCCGCAACCAACTGCCGCAACTTCAACGATTAGCCGATTTTTGCATCGAACATCATTTCCCCGAGCTACAGCCACAGCAGTACCACCAATGGTTCACTGAGATCATCCGTCGCACCGCCCGGTTAATGGCGCAATGGCAGGCTGTCGGGTTCTGTCATGGTGTAATGAATACCGACAATTTTTCAATTCTTGGACTGACGATCGACTACGGTCCCTACGGTTTCATCGAGCAGTACGATCCCGGCCATATCTGCAACCACTCCGACCACCAGGGTCGCTATGCCTTCGAGCGCCAACCCGGTATCGGCTACTGGAACTGTCTCTGTCTGGCTCGAGCGCTTTCTCCTTTGATCGATAACGATCAGATACAGCAAGCCTTATCGGTATATGAACCGGCACTGCAACAGCATTATTTGACCCTGATGCGACTAAAGCTTGGTTTAGTGTCAGCGGATGTCGCCGTAACCGATCCAGACACCTCGGTTGATGAAGCCCTGATCGCCCAACTGCTGGTACTACTCACCCAACAGCAACTCGATTACAGCCGCTTTTTCCGAGGCCTGGGCTATTGGCTGCAACAGCAAGAGAGCGATGCCTGGTTATATCAAAACCAAATCACCAGCTCCGACAATGAACCGATCGAACAAACACGCAAAACCGCTGTAGACACTTGGCTGACAGCCTATCGCCAACGCTTGAATCAGTTAAATGATAACCTCGACGACAGCCAACGCGCCGTTAAGATGGCAGCGATCAACCCAAAATATATCTTGCGTAATTATCTGGCCCAACAGGCGATCGAAAAGGCCGAAGATGATGATCCGGAGGAGCTAGACCGGCTGCTGCAACTACTGCAGCAGCCGTACGATGAACACCCGCAATGGCACCATTACGCCGAAGCCAGTCCTGCCTGGGCCGCACAGTTGAGCGTCAGTTGTTCGTCTTGATAATAGAAAACAACTTGCCAGGATACAGCGATCTCGACCAAACCGATGATGATGGTTACAGCCATAGCTGCAAGAATCCAGACAATAAATGCTTGTATTACTCCTAATAATCAATAAATTAATAAAGTTGGGACAGCCCAACTCCGCTAGAATGGAAACGTATTGTTAGTCTCAGACAAGAGAGCATTTTTCATGCCCGCCCCGAAGGCTTCCACCCACTACAACGATGAGCTTGTTTTCCAAGATGAAGCCGCACCCGAAGTGGTGTCGTCAGACAACCAACCCGTCTGGAAAGTTCTGATCGTTGACGACGATGAAACGGTTCACAGCTCGACACTCTATGCACTGGGCAATGTCAGCGTACTGAACCGTAATCTGCAGTTTTTTCACGCCTACACATCGGCGGAGGCCCGCCAAATTTTAAGCACCGAAGAGCAGATTGCCGTAGTGCTACTCGATGTGGTGATGGAGAAAGACGACTCCGGCCTGAAACTGGTCCACGAGATTCGCCACCAACTCAAGCTGGAAGAGCTGCGAATCATCTTACGTACCGGCCAGCCCGGCTACGCACCCGAAATCGAGGTGATCCGCGATTATGATATCAACGATTATAAAACCAAGGCCGAACTGACACGCACTAAACTGTACACCACGCTAACTGCGGCACTGCGATCCTACATGCAGATACGAACCATCAATTCCAACCGAATCGGGCTCAGCCAGATCATTGAATCCAGTGCCAAGCTGATCACGAACCAAGGGATCCAAGACTTCGCCGGTGGCCTGATCACCCAACTCGCATCGCTACTAGGGCTCGATGCCAATGGCATTGTCTGCGTGCGCAATGGTACCGATGACACAGGCAAGCCTTGCTACACAATTATAGCCGCTGCCGGTCAACATCTTCAGCACGTCAACAACGCGCTTGAAGCGCTACCCAACCCACAGGTGCGCGAAGCGCTGATCGAAAGCCTACAAAGCCGAGAAAACCACTTTCAGGAACAGGGGGTCTCACTCTACTTCAGCAGCAATAGCGGCCGCGACATGAACGTCTATCTGCACACCCCTCAGCTGCTCGATTCCACCTATCGCAAGCTGGTGGAGGTATTTTGCAGTACGATTTCGGTCTGCCTGGATAACATCACGCTGTTCAGCAATCTTGAATCACAGGCCCATTATGATCAGCAATTGATGCTACCCAACCGCCTCCACCTGATCGAACAGATCGACGCGGCTTATACCAGCAACCAGTTCCGCAACAGCGCCATCTTACTGATCGACATCGACCATTTTGCCGAGCTCAATCAGGCGCTCGGCCACCACTACGGCGACCTGCTGCTGAAACAGATTAGCCAGCGCCTGCTCAATTTCTGTCAGGACAACCAGTTTCTGGCCCGTTTAACCGGCGATACGTTTGCTATCTATGGACCATCATCGCTGATAGAACAGCAGAAACTTACCACCCTCTTTAACGCCCCCTTCACTTTTGATGGCAACGAGCAGACGATCTCAGCCACCTTCGGCATGGCCCATATGTTCGAGATTGAGGGTGGCGGCCAGGAAGCGATTAAAGCCGCCAGCATGGTACTGAATCAGGCCAAGCAAGCGCAGCGCGGACAGCTTGGCATCTATACCCGAAAAATGGGACTCGATATCCAAAATCGGGTCAAGATGCTGCAAAGTCTGCGTCATAGTTTCGAACAAGACCGGCTATTCCTGCATTACCAACCGCAGGTCTCACTACCCGATGGCAAGCCGATAGGCTGCGAGGCATTGCTTCGCTGGCGTGACGACGACGGCCGTTTCATTCCACCGATTGAGTTTATTCCGCTGGCCGAGCGCTCAGGCATCATCACCATGATCGGCGAGTGGGTCATGCGAAGTGCCTTCGCTCAGGCGGCGCAACTGCACGGTATCGGCTTCCCGGACCTACGGATGGCAGTCAACGTCTCGATGATCCAGTTCCGATCCGACAATTTCCTTAGCGTGCTGGACAATGCCCT
>JBFFKD010000362.1:0-3362 GCA_041555595.1 Motiliproteus sp. | reverse complement strand
GCCTCCACCGCAGTATCGGGAAACTGCACCGACGAAGCGACCATATACATCGGCTGCTCCACCTCGATCTTTTTGTCTTTAATCACTCGATTGAGCCAGCTAACCATGTACTTGATCAACGGTAACATCAACGCCACCCCCAGCAGATTGAACAGGGTGTGAAACACCGCCAGCTTGAGGGTAAAGTCGCGCTCGCCGATACCGACCCACTGGCTGATGCCGTCAACCGCCAGCACCAGAGGAGTGATCAACGCAATGGCAACCACACCAGTGCTGACGTTAAAGATCAGGTGTGCACCGGCTAACCGTCGCCCCTGCGCATTGGAACCCATCGCCCCGATGATGGCCGTAATGGTGGTACCGATATTGGCCCCGATGGCCAATGCCAAGGCGTTCTCGTAACTGATCTGGCCCGCCGCCAGCGCGGTGATAATCAATACCAGGGTCGCGTGGCTCGATTGCATCACCACCGTCGCCAGAGTGCCGATAGCAGCATACAGGAACAGCCCTGGATACCCGGCGACGGCATAAGCGGCCAGATCAAAACTGTCCTTGAAAGTATCAAACCCCTCTTTCATGTAGTGGATACCAAGAAACAGAAAGCCTAGCCCCGTCAAGATGTAGCCAAACCCCTTCAGCTGCGACGATTTCTGGAACAGCAGGATCACCCCAAACACCAGCATCGGCATCGCATAGGACGATAGCTTGACCTTAAGACCAAAGCCGGCCACCAGCCAGGCGCCGGTGGTCGTCCCCAGATTCGCGCCAAAAATAATGCCGATCCCCTCGCTCAGCCCCAGTAATCCGGCACTCATAAACGAGATCGTGATCACCGAGACCAGTGAACTCGATTGCATCAGGGTAGTGGTGCCTATACCGAAGCAAAGGCTCTTCCAGAGTTTATCAGTCGAACGCTTTAGGACCTTTTCCAGCACCCCGCCTGAGAATGCCCGAAACCCCTCCTCCAGCGACAGCATCCCGAATAGAAATACCGCCACCCCAGAGGAGATCGCCTTGAAATCGGGGCTGATCCAGAAGCCATAGGCCAACAGAGCAAAAATCGATGGTAATAACGCTTTACGCAACATAATGGGGCGATCCCGCCTCCCTCAGGTATAAGTCCATACAAAAAACCGTATTAAACGCTATTTATGCGTTAAAAAAGCCTGCCGATGCAACCCCGCTGCGATAAAATAAGCCGATGAAATTATTTTTGATCCGATTTGTACGCCTGTACCAGTGGTTAATCAGCCCGCTGCTGGGCAACAATTGCCGCTATTACCCGACCTGCTCGAGCTACTGTATCGAAGCGATCGAGCTGCACGGCCCACTGCGGGGGTTATATCTAGGCATCCGCCGGCTGCTGCGCTGCCACCCCTTCACCGAAGGCGGCATCGATCTAGTCCCAGATCCAGCGACAAATACAAAAAGTCACTGCAATCATCAACAAACCGATCATAATTAATACTCAGACTGACGCTTCTTTCTAGCCGTCCATCGCTGTTGGCCCAACCAGAGAACCTGAATGTTTACTCCCACCACCGTTATTGCAGTCATTCTGATCTACATGACCGCTCTATTCCTGATCGCGTTACTGGTCGAGCGCAACAATGCCACCCGGGTTAAGCCCTATACTCCCTCGCTGGTCTACGCACTATCGATCACCGTCTACTGCACCTCCTGGACCTACTTCGGCAGCATCGAGCTTGCCAGCCGCTCCGGACTGATGTTTCTGGCGATCTACATCGGCGCCATTTTTGCGATCCTAAGCTGGTGGACGATATTGCGGCGGATGGTACGCATCAAAGAGGCTTACCACATCACCAGCATCGCCGACTTTATCTCGGCCCGCTACAACCGCTCGCAACTGGTCGCGGGACTGGTGACACTGATAGCCCTGATCGGAATCGTGCCCTATACCGCCCTGCAGCTCAAAGCGGTAACCCAGTCGTTTGCGGTCTTGACCGCTGCCGATAGTAGCAGCGAAATGAACCAGCTAACGGCAATTCTGGTGCCGCTGGTGATGATCGCGTTTACCATTCTATTCGGCGCCCGCAAGCTCGACGCCACCGAACGTCATCTCGGAGTGATGACGGTGTTGGCAGTACAGGGCGTGGTCAAGCTATTAGCCTTTGTGGCGGTCGGCCTGTTTATTACCTACGGCATGTACGATGGCTTTGGTGATATTTTGGAGCGGATCCATTTTTCTGGCCTATCGCACCTGGTCGGTGCTCAGACACCCAACGGTTCCAGTTCAATCCATTGGTTAACGCTGATGATACTAGGAGCGGTTTCAATCCAGTGCCTACCGCGCCAGTTCCACGCCACGGTCGTCGAGAACGCCACTGAGCGTCATATCGGATCCGCCATGTGGATCGTGCCGATCTACCTGATTCTAATCAGTCTGTTTGTGATTCCAATCGCCGCTGTCGGTCTGATGGAGGGGCTGCCGGCTCAGCAAGCCGATTCCTTTATTCTGTTGCTGCCGCAAATGGCACAGGCCAACGGGCTGTCGCTGGTCGCGTTTATCGGTGGTTTCTCGGCCGCAACCGGAATGGTGATTCTCAGCGCTATGACACTGTCAACAATGGCCACCAACCATCTGCTGATGGTGTTGATCGAGCATATCAAACCACTGAATTTCTTGCGTAGTTACCTGCTGCAGTGCCGCTGGCTGATGATCACGCTGATTATTGGCAGTGGCTATTGGTTCTCGATCACCTTCAGCGACAGTTACATGCTGGCGGCGATGGGAATGATCTCGTTCGTCGCGGTGTTCCAGTTCGCCCCAGTCATGTTTGGCGGCCTGTTCTGGCAGCGCGGCAATCGGGTCGGAGCCATCGCCGGTCTAAGCGCCGGTTTTCTGATCTGGCTCTACACCCTGGTACTCCCCGCCTTCGCCGACCACGGCTTGCCTGCCGAGTTGATGAGCCAAGGTCCCGGCGGTCTCAGCTGGCTGCGTCCCGAGCACCTATTCGGCCTCGATGGCCTATCACCGGTCAGCCACAGCGCCTTCTGGTCGCTACTCTTTAACCTTGGTTTTTACCTGCTCGGATCTAAGCTCTACACCCCGTCCAAGGCCGAACGCAATCAACGTCAGGAATTTATGACCGCACTGATCGCCGGTAGCGCTCGCCACCATGGCCGTGCAACTGGGCTAGATGCTTACATCTCCTACGACGGTAAGATCCTCGAAGCGACCGAACTATTGCGAGCCTACACCCCCGATGACAAAGCCGAATCGACGGTGCAGCAGATCACCGAAGAGTTGCATCTCGACAGTAAAGAGTACCTGACTATTATCGAACTGCTTGAGTTCCATCGTACCGTCGAACACGCGCTATCGGGCATTATCGGCAGTG
>JBFFKD010000361.1:0-3377 GCA_041555595.1 Motiliproteus sp. | reverse complement strand
CCCGAGATCTGGGGATCAACTTCGATCAGCGCAACGCCTTGGTGGTGGGCTTAGCGATGGGTTTCGCGGTCATTCCAACCATCTTCTCAATCACCGAAGATGCCATCTTCAGCGTCCCCAAGTCGCTCAGTAATGGTTCGCTGGCGTTGGGTGCCACCCCTTGGCAAACGCTGAGTCGGGTGGTGTTGCCAACAGCCAGCCCCGCCATTTTTTCAGCGGTTATGATCGGTATGGGACGCGCGGTCGGTGAGACCATGATCGTACTGATGGCGACCGGTAATACCCCAATTATGGATATCAATATATTCGAGGGGATGCGCACGCTGGCGGCCAATATTGCGGTCGAGATGCCCGAGTCTGAGGTCGGCAGTTCGCACTTTAGAATTTTGTTCTTGGCGGCGTTGGTGCTATTCACCTTTACCTTCATCGTCAACACCCTGGCCGAATTGGTCCGGCAGCGGCTGCGGCGAAAATACGGCTCGCTCTGAGGAAGTAGACGAGCAGCTATTCGGTCTTTTGGGTGGTCAGGTTAAGCGTAGAGTGTGAATGATATGAATGTATTGAGTTGGATTAAAACGGGCCAGCCTTGGGTTTGGTTGACCGGTGCTGCGGTCGGCCTGAATGTGATTATGGTCGCCGGTCTGCTGGCGTTGATCGCGGTACGCGGGCTGGGTCACTTTTGGCCTGCCGATGTATTGCAGGCTCAGTATCAGCAAAATGATGGTACCCGGGTCGAGGTGATTGGCGAGGTGACCGACACCGAGCGGGTTCCGGCGTCGCAGTTGCGCGAGGCGGGGCTGCAGGTCGATGCCGCGATCGAGTTCGTCGACCGGGATCTGCTGAAAGTGGGTAACCGGGATGTGCTGGGGAGTGATTTCCGTTGGGTCAATCGGTCGAGTTTACAGCAGCTGCAGTATTCACCCCAGCTGCTGGTGGCCGAGCGTCGCGAATGGGGCAACTTCTACGGTTTCCTACGTCAGGTCAAACAGTCTGGCGAGTTGGTGGGAAGCTACACTATGGACCAGCCCGACGCCGATTATCAGCGCTTATGGAATGAGCTGGAATTGCGGGTCGAGCGGGCGCTGGAGATCCATCAGCAGATCGCTGTCATCGAGAAGCATCAGATCGGCGCGATTAACTCCAAGTTGGAGCGGCTGCGCCTAGCCGAGCGCCGGCTGCAGCTGGATAACAATCTGAGTGTGGCGGCGCAGGCCGATATTGCTGCTGACCGCGCCGAGCAGGATGCGGCCTATCAGGCACTGCAGCAGCAGTTGGTTGAGCTGTATCGACAGATTGAGCGTGACAGCTTTGTGGCGGAGATTGCGGGTGGCCAACAGGTCGAAATCTCACTCAGTAAAATTGTCCAGATCTACCGGCCTAATGCGATGGGCCTGATCGAGAAGGTACCGTTTTACTTCGGTGAAATCTGGTCATTCATGAGCGACGAGCCGCGCGAAGCCAACACCGAAGGTGGTGTCTTCCCGGCCATCTTCGGCACCGTGATGATGGTGCTGCTGATGTCGATCCTGGTGACACCGTTTGGGGTGATTGCCGCCGTCTATCTGCGTGAATATGCCAAGCAGGGACCGCTGACCCGACTGATCCGGATTGCGGTCAACAATCTGGCCGGGGTACCGTCGATCGTTTACGGCGTATTTGGACTGGGCTTTTTTATCTATTTTCTGGGCGGCAATGTTGATCAGCTGTTCTTCCCCGAAGCCCTACCAGCGCCGACATTCGGCACACCGGGGCTGATGTGGGCCTCGTTGACCTTGGCGCTGCTGACGCTGCCGGTAGTGATCGTGGCGACCGAAGAGGGGTTGGCCCGGATTCCCCGGTCGATCCGCGAAGGTTCGTTGGCATTAGGCGCGACCAAGGCTGAAACCCTCTGGAAGGTGGTGTTGCCGATGGCGAGCCCGGCGATGATGACCGGGGTGATTCTGGCAGTGGCGCGCGCCGCCGGCGAGGTGGCACCGTTGATGCTAGTGGGGGTGGTAAAACTGGCGCCCTCGTTGCCGCTCGACGGCAATTATCCGTTTATCCATCTGGATCAAAAGTTTATGCATCTGGGCTTTCATATCTACGACGTCGGCTTCCAGAGCCCCAACGTCGAGGCGGCACGGCCGCTGGTTTACGCCACCGCATTGCTGTTGGTGGTGGTGATCGCCCTGTTGAATTTGAGTGCTGTCGCGATCCGCAATCGTCTGCGGGAAAAATATAAAGCGCTTGAGCACTAACTACACCGTTATTGGAAATGATTATGGCTACGATTTTAACTCCTGAAACGCTACCGGCAGAGCTTAAGCACGAGCTGGAGAACGATCAGAGCGGTGCTGGCGACACAGTCAAAACGGCCAAGCCGGGCAAGACCCACGCCATCGATATCGGTTCGATCAACCGCACCCAGGGCAAGATGGAACTGTCACAAGAGCAGGTCGCGCTGCGGGTGCGCGACCTGAATCTGTTCTACGGTGACAAGCAGGCGCTTAACGGCATCGGCATGGATATCCCCAAGAACCGGGTCACCGCTTTTATCGGTCCCAGCGGTTGCGGTAAATCGACCCTGCTGCGCTGCTTCAACCGGATGAACGATCTGATCGATTTTTGCCGCATCGAAGGCCAGATGCTGCTCGACGACGAGGATATCTACCAGCGCGGTGTCGATGTGGCTGACCTGCGTCGCCGGATCGGGATGGTATTCCAAAAGCCCAACCCGTTTCCCAAAAGTATCTACGAGAACGTTGCCTACGGCTTGCGGATTCAGGGTATCAACAAGAAGCGACTGCTCGATGATACCGTTGAATGGGCGCTGCGTTCGGCGGCGTTGTGGGATGAGGTCAAAGACCGGCTGCACGAGAGTGCGTTGGGTTTGTCGGGAGGTCAGCAGCAACGGCTGGTGATCGCACGCACCATCGCGGTCAAGCCCGAGGTGTTGCTACTCGACGAGCCGGCGTCGGCACTCGATCCGATCTCGACTCTGAAGATCGAAGAGCTGATTCACGAGCTCAAGAAAGAGTTCACCATCGTTATCGTTACCCATAATATGCAGCAAGCGGCACGGGTGTCCGACTACACCGCCTTTATGTATATGGGCGATTTGATCGAATTTGGCGCCACCGATGATCTGTTCACGACTCCGCACAAGAAACAGACCGAAGACTATATAACCGGTCGCTACGGTTGAGTCGTTGCGTGCCTTGTTGCGGTTAATGCAGCGCCGATCCTCCCCGCGATCAGACGTGTTTATGATCCACTTGAACGATTTACATTGAGGTTAAACCGACATGGTTTTCAACAAAGACGCCCATAACGATCACATCTCCAAGCAGTTTAACGAGGAGTTGGAGGCGCTCAAGACCCATCTGATGACGATGGGG
>JBFFKD010000360.1:0-3408 GCA_041555595.1 Motiliproteus sp. | reverse complement strand
GCCCATGGCCTGGAACCAGGGTTACTTAACGGCACCTTGCTGCTGAATTTGGATTCCGAACAGGAAGCGGAGCTGTACGTAGGCTGTGCCGGCGGTATCGACGCAACCGCGCAGATTGAACTTGAACGCGCTCAGCCGTTAACGGCGACTACACCGACCATCGCGATCAAATTGATCGTACGCGGTCTGGCAGGCGGCCACTCTGGACTGGATATCAACCTGGGTCGTGGCAACGCCAACCGACTGTTAGCCCAGTTAATTGAGCAGCTGCAAGCGCAGCACGTGGTCGCTCTGGTCGATTTTAACGGTGGTAACCTACGCAACGCTATCGCTCGCCGCGCCGAAGCGGTACTCACGATCGATGCCGACCAACTCGATACGGTCCGCCAAAGCGTGCAACAGATCAGATCCCAATGGCAGCAACAGTACCTCACTACCGAGCCACAGATCGATATCGGCCTGCTACAAACCGACACCAACGACTGCCCCGACACCCGACCGCTGACACCGACCTCGCAACAACGGTTGCTCGATGCGATTCTGGCTTGTCCGCACGGCATGATCCGGATGCACCCCGAACTCGACGGCGTGATCGAGACCTCCAACAATCTAGCTCAGGTCTGCCTGACCGCGCAGAACGCGCAACTCCTGTGCCTAGCTCGTAGCGCTGATGATGCAGAGCTTAATAACCTGTGTCGGCAGATCGACACGGCGCTGGCGCCCTTTCAGGCTCAGCTCCATTTTGACGGTGCTTATCCAGGCTGGACACCCGAGCTGGACTCCCCGCTGCTGGCATCGATGCAACAGCTGCACCAACAACTGTTTGGGATTGAGGCCGAGATCAAGGTCATTCATGCCGGCTTGGAGTGCGGCCTGTTAGCTGCAGCCTACCCCAACTGGCAGATGATCTCGTTTGGACCGACGATCTGCTTTCCACACTCACCCGGTGAGAAGGTCGAGATAGCTTCGGTCGAACGGTTCTGGCGCTACCTCTGTCAGGCACTAACGGCATTAGCCAAGCAACCGAACGCTCACGGATAAAGGGCTATCGTTAAACCAAAAACGCCACCGCGGTTGAGCGGTGGCGTTTGATCGATCTCTACAAAATTTACCGCGCTTACAGTGGCGTAATGCCCTCTTCGTATTCGGTTACCCGATTTCGGCCGGTCTCTTTGGAGTAATACAGCGCCGCATCCGCCTCTTTCAGCCACATCTCCAACGATGGGGTATCATCGGTAAATCTGGAGACGCCTAGGCTGATCGTAAAGCGCACCGATTCACCCAGCGCCTCCACCAACATCGCTTCGACATTAACCCGTACCCGCTCACAGAATTGTAACGCGCCGGCCATATCGGTTTCGCACAGGATGATGGCAAACTCTTCACCGCCATAACGCCCAGCCAGGTCACTCTCACGAATCGCGGCCCGTAACGTCGTCGCCAACGCCCTGATCACCTCATCGCCGACTTGATGGCCGTAGGTATCATTAACCCGCTTGAAATGGTCAATGTCGAGCATCACCATCGTCGAGGTGTGGCCATAGCGTTGACAGCGCTTGAACTCATGCCCGGCCATCTCTTCCCAATAGCCACGGTTATACAGCTGGGTCATCCGGTCGGTCCGGCTCAGATGCTCTAGCTCCTGATTAAGACGGACCTGCTCTTGCTCGCCAATCGCATCCTGGGTTACATCGTATAGCGTGATACAGATGCTCGGAGCCCCCCCATCGAGCGAACTCAACGGCTGGAAGGTAATATTCTGGTACATGAAATCCGACTTACCGGTGATCGGCCGATAGCTTTTGAACCGAAACAGGTAGGGGTGCTGTTTCCAGGTCGAATAGACCGGGATTTTCAGAGTACTGACCGCTTCCAGCTGACGCTTAACCCACTCCACCGGCAGATCAGCCGATAGATCTAATAATTTGGTACCGATCGCCTTGGTCGAACGAACGCCCGAATGATGTTCCATAAAGCCGTTCCAGGCCACGATGCGGTAATCGCTGTCGATCACTATCAGTCCCACTTCGATGCTCTGTAGAGCATCCGCCATCCAATGTATATCACTAACACCAACTTGTTCAGACACGAAAGTTTACTCCATTAACAAATTGATGCGTTCATCCAGCTCATCGATAGAGTCGCCGGTAAAAACCAGTAGCAAGGTACAATTAATTTGATGCGCATTGATGCCGTAGCGGATCTCGATCATCAACAACTGCTCATCAGCTTCGGCAGCCTTCAAGGGCACTTCAGAAGCATCGATGGCACGGCCCAAAATGGCCGGATGCCCCATACTGAACTTGAGATCCAACTGCTCAGCAAAGCCCGCCATGCAAGCACCGATCAGAATATTGGCGACCTCCATCAACAGATCCAATTGCAGTACCGGATCAAGCTCGCTCTGATGGCCGATCAACTTGGCCAGCCCCTGCAGGTCACTCTCCTCGACAAACAGCAGCGCTTCGCCGGACACCCCGGCACTGACAAACCCTTGGCCTACCACCGATATCTGAGTCGGAGGAATCGTCTCACTGATCCGCTGCTGTAGCTGCACACTACTTATCTTATGGACCTGCGGAATCGGCAGCTCGATAAACACTTTCAACAGTCGCGCCAACAGGTCGGCCGCCTGCCCCATCGCAACGTTGGTAACCTCTTGATAGCCCTCCAGCACCTCCAGCACGGTATCTTCCAGAGCGGTCTCCTGCTGAGAGTTGCCAGCCAAGGTGGGGGCGGCATCAGCCGATGCTGAACTGCCATCGAGTTCCTGCAAAATACCGTATTGCAGCAAGATCGCAGATAGCTTGTCCCGGTCGATCGGTTTGGTAATAAAATCCAACGCGCCGAGTGCCATCACCCGGGTGCGTGCCTCGGGCTGGACATCACCAGATACCACAATGACCAGCGAGTGCAGATCCTGCGCCAGGATCTGTTGGAGCACTTGATAACCATCCATTACCGGCATATTCAGATCGAGAAACAGGATATCGGCCTTGCCCTCTTTGATCAGCGGAATCGCTTCCTCACCGTGGCCAGCGTAACTAACTTCGACGTCCCAATTGTCGGGCAGCGAGCGAGCCAATTGTTTACGCGCAAAGCCGGAGTCATCGCAGATTAAAATCGGAATGGGCATTAAAACAGCATCCTAATACTTAAAAGCAGTCATTGAGTACACTCAAGGGCTCATCAACCCGTTGAAAACATAGCTCTAACAAAGACCCTCAATAATATTCAGACAGGGACACTGAGTACAGTGATATCAGGGATAGTTTGATCTCCCTCAAAATATATCGGGCATGGATATCAGTGCAATACCGCCTAACAGGCTAGCGCCAGTTAATCAGCGATGTGGCATGTTCTTTGTGTCAGTACCTATTTAGTTGTGCTAAATAATCCGCCCAACGT
>JBFFKD010000359.1:0-3411 GCA_041555595.1 Motiliproteus sp. | reverse complement strand
TAGCTGGGATGACTGGCCACATCCTCAAGATTGAGCGGCTCGGCTCGCGCGGCCACTGAGCCGACCACCCCTTCCGATGGCGCAAGTCGGATCTGTCCGACCGCCTTGGGATTCAGCCCCTTGGTCGCCATCAACACATATTCTTCAACCTGGGGGTCAAGCAGATAGACCGAGCAGACCTGCACCTTCATCGCATTGTGGACACGGTTAACGATGATCTGCAGTGCTGAATCAAGATTGCCCGCGGCGTTAACCTCCTGAACAATCCGACGCAGCATCGATAACATAGCGATCACCGAGCGCTCTGAGCAACAGGCCGCCGCTGCACAGGTTGCTGGTTAGCCGATGGCAGAGAACATATCTGCGATCTAGGCCCTGCGCTATCGCCCTGTTGGCGGATCAACCGAGCTTGACGACTAACGAGTTCTTTCAGGGCGCTGCGATACACCTCGCGTTTGAACGAGATAACCTGCCCCAGCGGGAACCAGTAGCTGACCCAGCGCCAACCATCAAACTCAGGTTTGGCAGAGTGGTGAAAACAGATAGAGGAATCGTCGGTGCGTATCCGTAGCAGGAACCATTTCTGTTTCTGACCGATACACAACGGTTTGGAATGGTAGCGGATCATCCGCTTAGGTAACCGGTAGCGAAGCCAGCCGCGAGTACAGCCGATCACTTCGACGTCGGCCGGATTGAGACCGACCTCCTCCTTTAACTCTCGAAACATCGCCTGCTCGGGGGTTTCGTTGTCGTCGACACCGCCCTGCGGAAACTGCCAGGCATCCTGCCCCACCCGTTTGGCCCAGAGCACTTGGCCCTGGTCATTAGCGAGAATTATCCCCACATTGGGGCGAAATCCATCCGAGTCAATCACACCGTTACCCTGTTGTAATTATCCTCCTATTGTTCCACACATTGGCCCAATCACCAAAGTTGGATTTGCCGCGTAAGCCCTACCTCGTTCAAACCATTGTCACCACCGAGTCGAAACTCTATGCTTGTCGCCCGATGAACACGGCATACCCGCATCAACGACCGCCCAAGTAACCCGATAACCCAAGGAGAGCCTCAGTGGCATTAGCGATTTTCGATCTCGACAACACCCTACTCGGTGGCGACAGCGACCACGCCTGGGGCGAATTTCTGGTTGAACAGCAACTGGTCGATTGCGATTCCTACCAGCAAGCCAACGATGCCTTCTACCAGGATTACCTGCGTGGTGAACTCGATATCTACGCCTACCAAACCTTTGCTCTGCAACCGCTGACCCGATTCGAACCCGAACAACTCAAGCAACTGCACCAGCAGTTCATGCAGCAAAAGATCGGGCCGATGATGCTCGACAAAGCCCAGGCACTGCTGCAGCAACATCGCGATGCCGGTGATTTCCTGCTGATCATCACCGCCACCAACCGTTTTGTCACCGGACCGATCGCGGAGCTGCTGCGGGTCGACGATATTTTGGCCACCGAAGCGGAGTTGATCGATGGCCGTTATACCGGACGCCTGGATGGCACCCCCTGCTTTCAGGAGGGCAAGGTCGAACGCCTCAACAGCTGGCTTAAAACCAACCACCACAGCCTGGATGGTAGTTACTTCTATAGTGATTCACGCAACGACATTCCTCTGCTGGAGCGGGTCGACAACCCGGTCGCAGTCGACGCCGACCCGGCGCTAACTGAGCACGCCCAGAATAACGACTGGTCGATTATCAGCTTGCGCTGAGCAGCGAATCCAATCGATAGCAAAAAGACGACAGGTTTAGCGTTAGGGGCAAGGGATGGGGTAACGTCGATGGATGGTGTCGATCTGCTCCAGCAGCTCGTGATCCAATTTCAGCTCAGCACTGTCGAGGTTACAGCGCAGTTGATCGATGCTGGTCGCTCCGATAATCGTGCTACCGACAAACGTCCGGCTGTCGATAAACGCCAATGCCATCTGACTCGGATCAAGCCCATGACGGCGCGCCAGCGCAACATACTCGGTCGTCGCCGCCACTCCCGGCTCGTTCAGATAACGCGAATAGTCTGGAAACAGTTGCAACCGAGAGCCTTGCGGCCGGGCACCGTCTAGGTACTTACCGCTGAGCACCCCAAACCCCAATGGTGAATAGGGCAACAGGTCGATCTGCTCCCGTTGTAGCACTTCGCTCAGCCCCACCTCGGCGCTGCGGTTAAGCAGACTATAGGGGTTCTGCACCGACGCGATCAGCGGCAGGTTATGTTGTTCGGCCAACTGCTTGAACTGCATCGTGCCCCAGGCCGATTCGTTCGACACACCGATCTGCCGCACCAACCCTTCGTCCACCAACTCGGCTAACGCCTGCAGCGATTCCAGAATCGGCGCACCGTCTTGCTCGGGCTGGTGCGAATAGCTCAACTGACCGAAAAAGTTAGTGGCCCGATCCGGCCAGTGTAGTTGGTAGAGGTCCAGATAATCGGTACCGAGCCGCTTCAAACTGCCATGAATAGCACGGCGAATATGATCCTTATTGAGGCTCAAGTCGGGACGAATATAGGCGACAAACGCACCGGGACCGACCACCTTAGAGGCGAGAACGCAACGATCGCGATTACCACGAGCCTTGAGCCAGCGACCGATAATCCGCTCAGTCTCACCCTGGGTAGCGGCTTTAGGCGGAATCGGATAGAGCTCGGCGGTGTCAAAAAAATTAACCCCGCGTTCGCAAGCCAGATCGAGCTGCTCGAACGCCTCTGCCTGGTCGTTTTGTTGACCCCAGGTCATGGTACCCAGACAGATCCGACTGACATTAAGATCGCTGCTACCCAGATTGTTATATTACATTGTGCTACCTCAGTATCCGAAGAGATCTGTCACTACGCGCTAGCCACTCATTATGATCTGATAATAGGGTGCTAAAAGCTTGGCAGCACTCTCACCAGCATCGATTTAAGATAGTCGGTTTCGGGAATCGCCGGGTGGATCGGGTGATCCGCGCCCTGGTGACCTTGCTCGATAATCTGCGCCTGCCGGTCCATCTTACGACTGCCGGAACGGATAATCTCGACCAACCGATCACGCTCCAGGTGCATCGAACATGATGCCGACACCAACAAGCCATCGCGCTGCAACAGCCCCATCGCCAACTCGTTAACCCGCTGATAAGCCTGCTCACCGTTACGGATATCTTTACGCTTCTGGATAAAAGCCGGTGGATCCACCACCACGATATCGAATTTTTCACCTTCCGCTTTAAGCTGCTTGAGCCCTTCGAATGCGTCACCTTGCATCGTCGACACCCGTTGGGACACATCGTTTAGCTGAGCATTGTATTCGACACAATCGAGCGCGCTGGCCGAGGCATCGAGACAGATCACCTCGGATGCACCCGCTGCGGCCGCCTGCACGCCCCAGCCGCCAATGTAGCTAAACACATCTAACACCCGTTTA
>JBFFKD010000358.1:0-3413 GCA_041555595.1 Motiliproteus sp. | reverse complement strand
GTGGTCAACTAATCCAAATCTAATAATGTCTGCACCAAAACATTGCGACAGGCATAAGAGCAGTATAGTTAAGAGTTTATGAATGTCGTCAGTGTGTGTGTGAGGGGGGCGACTCCCTTTTCGACAGTATTAGTCACTCTGATAGATAGTAGCTTGCTTCGAAAAATCGGTGTTGGAGAAGAGTATCGCGCGTTAGAGCTCCCATTCTTTATATCTTCACTTAATAAACTCATCTATTAGAGTTCATCAGGTTAGATTGAGAGTGTCTGCTCCTTACGAGTTTCAGCTTAATCTGGATTCTTGTATTAGCCGATTATTCACAAACCTATGGAAATCCCAAGCAGGGCGGGGGCTTGCTGAAGTCCAGTGAGCATGAAACTCAGTTTCATCCGAAACCCACAACACGCTGTTATTCCACTCGGATTACTCAACCGAAGGCTGATTGTATTACGAATTACTTTTCCGTAATATTTATCAGGCTTTTCTCTGCGATTCATTCCTCTTCGGGCTTGGGCCCTCGTTATCATTTCAAAGGATCTGCATGAAGACGCGTTGGTTTTCTCGTTTGCTAGGAGTGTTTGCGACCTTACTGTTGCCTGTTGCCGCGCAGGGGCACTTTCAGCAGCTGATCCCGTCGGACGATATTGTCGGTCAATCCAGTCCCCGCGAGCTTCGCTTAGAGCTTCAGTTCACCCATCCTATGGCTGGTGGTCCGGCGATGGCGATGGCATCGCCGATTCGGTTTGGGGTGCTTAGCCAGGCCGGTCGCGAAGATCTGCTTGATCGGCTGGAGCCGTTCAATGTCGACGGCCAGCAGGCGTTTCGTGCGGGTTATCGCTTTAAGCGCCCTGGCAACTTTCTGTTTTATATCGAACCGGCGCCGTACTGGGAGCCAGCCGAGAGCAAGATGATCATCCACTACACCAAGGTGGTGGTCGATGCTTACGACTTTCTTGACGGTTGGGATGCCGAGGTCGGTTTTCCGGTGGAGATTGATCCGCTGGTCCGGCCTTACGGACTGTGGGTCGGAAATCTGTTTCGTGGTGTGGTCAAACAAGCCGGTCAGCCGGTTCCCTTTGCGACTGTCGAGGTGGCATGGCGCAACGATGGTTCGATAACGGCTCCGGCTGCCGCCTTTGTCACTCAGGTGATCAAAGCCGATGCCAACGGTCAGTTCAGTTACGCGATGCCACGCGCGGGTTGGTGGGGCTTTGCGGCGCTGGTCGAAGCCGCGCAGCCGATGGCCAACCCTGACGGTGAACTGGTTCCGGTCGAGCAGGGTGGGCTTATCTGGGTTCGCACCCGTGAGATGAAATAAAGGACTGCTATGGCCCATATCCCCGATGGTGTTCTCTCTGCTCCAGTGTTGATCGGCGGCGCTGTCGCGACGCTAGCCGCGGTCAGTTTTGCTACCCGACGACTCGACTACGATCGAATTCCACAGGCGGCGATGCTGGCGGCGGCGTTCTTTGTTGCCTCGCTATTGAGTGTACCGGTCGGCCCCAGTAGCGTTCATCCTATCCTCAACGGTCTGATGGGGATCATGCTGGGCTGGACCGCAGTGCCGGCGATTCTGATGGCGCTGCTGATGCAGGCGGTTTTTTTTGGTTACGGTGGTTTGCTGGTGTTAGGGGTCAATGCTTTTAATATCGCACTGCCGGCGCTGATCTGCGGCCTGCTGATCGCGCCAAGGTTGCAACGTGCCGAAGGTCGAGTGCTGTTTGTGTGGGGGGCTCTGGCCGGTGCGCTGGGGGTGCTGTTGACCGGGCTGCTGGTTGCCGGCAGCCTGATCGCCAGTGGCCCTGAATACCTACCCGCAGGGCAGGTGATGTTAGTGACCTATCTGCCGTTACTACTGGTTGAAGCGATGATTACCGCTACGGTGTTGGCGTTTATCAAGCGGGTCTCACCCGAATTATTGATGATGGGGCGCGGATGAGGCGGCTGGCTGGCGTAATGTGGTTGCTGTTGTTGTTAAGCCCTTCGGTGCACGCACATCTGCTGAAGGTGTTTGTTTATGTTGATGGCGACCGATTGCAGGGGAGCAGTTATTTTGCAGGCGGCGCCGCTGCTGCCAATGCCCGGATCGAGATTATCGACAGTAACTCAGAGGTCGTTGCCGAGCTGCGCAGCGATGCTGGCGGCGAGTTCAGCTACCCGGTTATCCGTCACGGTCAGTACCGGGTGGTGGCCGATACTGGCGACGGTCATAGAGCCGAATGGCGGGTCGGGGCTGAAGAATTGAGCATCGAGTCGTCGAATCGATCGTTTGTCGAGACCGAGAATTCTGCACAGCCGACATCATCCCATACTCAGGCAGCGACCGATAATCAGCTTGAACGGTTGCTCGACCGTGCTGTCGCGCGTCAACTCGGACCGTTGCGACAGGAGCTACAGCAGCATAATGAGCAGGCGCGATTAGCTGATATCGTCGGCGGCGTCGGTTTTATCTTTGGGCTGTCGGGTGTGCTGCTGTGGTGGCGTAGCCGTCGATGAGTGTTCCCCTGTCACTGGTGAGCGCCGATGCGCCTCGCTGGCTAGCCAACCGGGATCCGCGCGCTAGGGTGTTGGCGGCGTTACTGTTTGCGTTGGTGGTGGTGTCGTTGCGGCAGCCGACAGCGCAGCTGCTGGCACTGGGCGTGGCGCTGAGCTTTGCGCTGATGGTACGACTGCCGATGGCGCGTTTGTTAAAGCGGTTGCTGGCGTTCGAAGGCTTTATGTTGCTGGTACTACTGGTGCTGCCGTTTTCTGTGCCCGGCGAAGTCTGGTGGCAGTGGGGCGGTTTGAGTGCCAGCGTTGAGGGTGTCGAGCGTGCGCTTGAAATCGTACTTCGTGCTAACGCGGTGGTGATCGCGTTGCTATCGTTGGTCGGCACGATGGAACCTGAAATGCTCGGCCATGCACTGGCGCGGCTACGGTTGCCTGACAAGTTGATTCACCTGTTTCTGCTGACGGTCCGTTACGTCAGTGTATTGTTTGATGAGTACCGTCGACTGCGGCTTGCGATGCGGGCACGGGCGTTTGTCGCTGGCAGTAACCGCCATAGCTGGCGTAGTCTGGGATGGCTAATCGGGATGCTGCTGGTGCGGAGTCTGGAGCGTTCGCAACGTATCCTGGCTGCGATGAAATGCCGAGGCTTCCATGGCCGTTTCTATCTGCTTGATCAGAGTGTCTGGCGGGTTGGCGATAGTCTGGCGTTACTGGTGTTAGGGTTGGTGTTAGCGGTGTTAATTCGGTTGGAGGTCGGCCTATGAATCGCGTGTTGGATACCGGTGTTCGGCAACCTTTGATTCGGCTGGAGGATGTCGATTTCAGCTATCGCGGTCATCCGGTATTGCGTGCAGTCAATATGCAGCTAATGACCGGTGAGCGGCTGGCGATCGTCGGTGCTAACGGTGCCGGAAAATCGACCC
>JBFFKD010000357.1:0-3430 GCA_041555595.1 Motiliproteus sp. | reverse complement strand
CCGCCAGATGGGCGGTTTGTTTGTGATTTTGAGTGTGATGCAGACCACAGGGGAGGTGAGGATAGTTGTCGTTGCTTGGCGGTTAATGGTGTTTATGCTGCAAGGTTTCTGACAATTGTGGGATCCATGACAGGTTTGGGACGGATGCACGAGCGCGAGGGGGGACTCAGAAGCTTATAGAACCGTCATGGCAACTAGGCACAAGGTTTGCTGTTTGATTTGAGATGGTTGCGAGAATGTAACACGGTGAACAAAGGACGATGAGTATGCTAGATATCAAAGAGCTGGAAAAAATGTAAAACGGCACAAGCGGATTGCCAACGAGTGGCCAATGCAGTTTGTACTAGTTGTCAGGTCTGAGAGCTGTGTGTGAGCAGACGTTAACTCGGGTGACCGATGCCAACGTTGATCGTGTACTGCACCCGGCTGGTCAAGGGTGTCTGCCTGATCGGGTTCCGACCGTATTAACTTGATGTATACACTGTGTTAAAAACCAATTAACACCGATAAATAGTAAAGGATGACGAGACCATGACCAAACAGCCGTTAGAACTGGCGGATGCCAGCTTACCCTTTATTCAGTACCAGCAGGCGGGTAAGAAAATTATTGAATTTGATAGCCGGGGTTGTCATTGCCCTGTGCCGATGCGCAATGCGATGGCCGGATTGGAGAGGATAGCGGCTAGCGGTGAGACGCTCGTCATGCTCAACGGCTTTGAGCCGCAAGGATTATATGAGCGGATCAGCGGTTTTTTTGACTGGCGCGTCGTAGAGCTCGATTCCGACCAGTATCGAATTGTCTTTAATGCAATTGAGGGTAAATCTGTCCGATTAGATTTTAGCCAACGAGACTGCAAGGGCTAAACAACCTACTGTTGCGTAGGAAACCTTCGAACCATCTCCTTAAAGGCTTCTACAATCGCCTGAGATAGATATGGAGTTATTCGTGAGTTCCTTAGTATCGACCGCGTTGCAAACGTTTACGTATTATATTGCTGCTCTGTTAATAGTCAGACAAAGCCGTGACCATTGTCTGATTGTGCACAACTCTGTTGGAATAAAACCACCTTTAATCAACGTCTTATAATGGCTTGTTCTTTGCAATGCTTGAAGGCTGTGGTCGTAACCACTTCACTTTATTCAACGAGGAAAGCCTTATGCCTGTCGTAACATTTCGCGGTAAAGCGGGTAAGCAAGTCGAGCAAAAAGTGACCTACGCGGTCGCTGGAAGCCATACGGATACCGTGCTAAAACTGGCCCAAAAAAATGATGTCCCTATCGCCTTCGATTGCGAAGATGGTAACTGCGGCACCTGTTGTGTCGATGTTAAATTAGTGGGTGACAAGCCTGCTATGGGTGGGCATCTGACGGATAAAGAGCGTCAGACCCTGATCGAAATTGGCAAGATCAAGCGTGCCGATATCGAGAAGACCTACACCGATGATCTTCCCCCTCCACACCGGCTGGCCTGCCAATTGATCCTGCGCGATGAAGAGGTCGTGATCGAATACTAATGCGGTTTGCTTCGTCCCTGAGGGAGTCGCTTTCACGGACGAAGCACTGCTTTTTATCTGATAAAACTCACAAGCAGTTGTTACTTATCCGACAAGCTGAAACAGATGATTTTTAATCACTTGATATATATGGGTATTTATTTTGAGGTTTAGCGGCATGGCTATTGCTGTATCTGTGTAACACCCCGTGACTTTAATAGGTGAACACAGGTTATGACGGCAATAGATACAGCGCACAGCAGCGCCAACCATCGTGATAGTACGATCATACAGGGCGAAGCGGTTCAACTCTCAGAGTCTGTGTATTGGATTGGCGCGCTTGATCCGAGTCTACGTACTTTCGATATCATTCTAGAAACAGCCAACGGCACCACCTACAACGCTTATCTGGTCCGCGGTGACGACGGTGTGGCGGTGATCGATACTGTCAAAGAGGGGTTCTGTGAGGATTTCTTTTCCCGTTTAGAGTCTGTCGCTCGCTATGATGAGATCAAGTACATCATCCTTAATCATCTGGAACCGGACCATACCGGCGCGCTGCCAGAACTGGTTCGGCGCGCCCCGCAGGCTAAAATAGTTATCTCGAAAAAAGCGCAAGTCATGCTCAAAGCATTGCTGAAATGTTCTGAGTTCGAGTTTGAGAAGGTCGACACTGGCGATGCGGTTCATCTTGGAAACCGGACATTACGCTTTATTCATACCCCGTTTCTACACTGGCCCGATACCCAATGCACCTACCTCGAAGAGGAACAAATGCTCTTTTCGGGCGATGTTTTCGGCTGCCATTTCTGCGATAGCCGACTTTATAATGATCGAGTCAGTGATTTTGATTTTGCGTTTGAATACTACTACAGCCATATCATGCGCCCCTTCAAGCGTTTCGTGCGTAACGCACTGGAGTTGATAGAGCCTCTTGATCTGAACACCATCGCGCCCACCCATGGCCCTGTTCTGCGCGACAATCCGCACCGTTATATCCAGCGTTATCGGGAATTGTCTCAATCACCGCTTGCTCGCAAATCCGCCGATACCCCTAAACAGCTGCTTGTTTTTTACATCAGTTCCTATGGCAATACGGCCTGCATGGCACAGGCGATCGTCGACGGCGTTAATGAAGACAGTCGCGTATCTGCCGTGCTGTACGACCTAGAGACCCATAATGTTGAATCCTTGGTGGACCTGATCGAGGGCGCTGATGGCCTGATGTTTGGTACCCCAACCATCAATGGTGATGCGGTCAAACCGGTGTGGGATCTGCTTTCATCGCTCAATATGATCGAGATAAAAGGCAAAATCGCTGCGGTGTTCGGATCTTTTGGCTGGAGTGGTGAAGCGGTGACCATGGTGGAAGACAGGCTTAAGGGGTTGAAGTTAAACGTTGCCCTGAGCGGTAAACAGATTCGTTTGATCCCTACTGAACAGGAGCTCGATGAGTGTCGTGAGTTTGGACATCAGATGGTGTCTGCGCTGACTGAGGAAAATGGTGACTAAGCCCGACTGGCGGCAATGTTTGTGTCAGTAGCCAATTAACTGAATACAGAGGTATCAACATGATCGATTTTCAACCACTACAAACCGCGTTAAGCGCTGGCACACTGGTACCGATCTTGGGGCCTGGAGCTTTGAATGGATCGGTCGACCCTCAAACAAAGCAACCTATTCCGGCAGATAGTCGTAGCCTGATCCTGGCGATGAATCAGGGTCGGGAGATGATGCCACGACTGATGCATGAGTTTTCACGTGCGGCGCAGCATGTCGAGCAGCGGCGTGGCCAGGCGGCCGTTGCGAGGTTTTTGAATGGGGTCTACAACCGCCCCTGGACACGCGCGCCACTGCACGATGTTTTGGCCGCGCTGAATCTACACTGGGTTGTCGATCTCAATCGCGACCTGCAGCTTTTGGATAGCAACGCCGAT
>JBFFKD010000356.1:0-3435 GCA_041555595.1 Motiliproteus sp. | reverse complement strand
GAGGCCGAAGGGGCCCGGGTTGCGATTCGCAATATCCGTCGCGACGCCAACGGTGATCTAAAAGATCTTTTAAAAGATAAAGATATCACCGAAGACGAACAGCGTGGCGGCGAAGATGCGGTGCAGAAACTGACAGATAAATATATCGCTGAAGTTGACGCCCATCTGGTAGCCAAAGAAAAGGATCTGATGGAGATCTGATCTCCATTGGGACTGCTGGCACCGATATGTCTGATCTAAAGAGCTTTGCCACGCTGCCCCGCCATGTGGCTATCATCATGGATGGCAATAACCGTTGGGCAAAATTACGACGATTGCCAAGTTTAGCGGGTCACAAGGCGGGTGTTGATGCGGTGCGGGCGTCGGTCGATGGCTGCGCCCGTTATGGGATTGAATCATTGACCCTGTTTGCTTTCAGTAGCGAAAACTGGCGGCGCCCTAAGCTCGAAGTTGCCGGTTTGATGGAGTTGTTCATGCTGGCGCTTAAGCGCGAGGTGAAGAAGCTTCACGCCAATAATATTCGCTTATTGGTGATCGGTGATAAGAGCCGTTTCAGTAGTCGGCTGCAACAAAAGATCGCAGAAGCCGAGGCGCTGACCGCCGGCAATACCGGCCTGACACTCAATATTGCCGCCAACTATGGTGGTCAGTGGGATATTGTCAACGCCACGCGGGCGCTGGCACAGCAGGTCAAGGACGGTCAGCTGGATGTTGATGCGATCGACGAGGCCGCCTTAGAAAGCCAGCTTTCAACGGCAGGGCAGCCGTTACCCGACCTGTGTATTCGAACTGCCGGTGAACGGCGCATCAGCAATTTCCTGTTGTGGCAGTTCGCTTACGCAGAGTTCTATTTTACCGACGCTTACTGGCCCGAATTTGATCGGACCGCCTTGGAAGCCGCGTTTGAAGATTTTAGCAATCGTCAGCGTCGCTTCGGCAAGACCTGTGAGCAGATCGAGTCCGAGCAGAATGCTTAAACAGCGTATCATTACCGCCGTAGTGCTGGCACCTCTGGTGTTGGCGGCTATTTTCTTACTGCCCCTATTTGAATTTAAACTCTTTATTGCCGCTGTCGTGACATTGGCGGCGTGGGAGTGGGCCAACCTATCGGGTATCGAGGCCAAGGCTCAGCGTATCGGCTATGCGGTGTTGGTGCTGGCCATTGTGATCGCGCTAAAGTGGTTCGCAGTGGCTGCCATGCCGGTGCTGATTACGGCGCTGCTGTTCTGGTGTCTGGCGCTAGGCTGGGTCTGTACCTTCCCTAATAGCCGTAACCAGTGGCAAAGCGTGTCGATGCGGGCGCTGATGGGGTTGTTGGTGCTGGTGCCAACCTGGAGTGGGCTGGTCGAGCTGAAGGCTCAACCATCGGCTAACGCCTGGCTATTACTGTTAATGTTGCTGGTGTGGGGTGCCGATGTTGGTGCTTACTTTGCAGGCCGGCGTTGGGGTAATAAGAAATTGGCTGTGGCGGTCAGTCCGGGTAAGACCTGGGCGGGCTTCTATGGCGGTTTGGCTACCAGCATGTTGATTGCGCTGGTATTCGGCCTGTCGGTTTCACTTAGTGGTGCTCAGCTGGTTGGGCTGCTACTGGTGTGCCTGTTTACCGCGCTGGTGTCGGTGCTGGGTGATCTGCTTGAAAGCATGATCAAGCGTCATCGAGGCATCAAAGACAGCAGTAGCCTGCTTCCTGGACACGGTGGAGTGATGGATCGGGTTGATAGCCTGACCGCTGCCGCCCCCATCTTTGCATTGGGTCTGGTGTTGTTTGAACTGGCTCCGGTCGCGGTAGGCTAATCCTAAATATGGAAATTCTGCACACGTTGCTGTTCGCCATCGTGACCCTTGGCATATTGGTCACCATTCACGAGTATGGTCATTTTTGGGTTGCCCGCCGTTGTGGCGTCAAGGTACTGCGATTTTCTATCGGCTTCGGTAAAGGGTTGTACCGTTGGTATGATCGCCAGGGCACCGAGTATGTGATCGCTGCTATTCCGCTGGGTGGCTACGTCAAAATGCTGGACGAGCGCGAAGGTGAGGTGCCGATCGAGCAGCGCGATCAGGCGTTTAATACCAAACCCGTATGGCAGCGGGTGGCGATCGTGTCCGCCGGACCGTTGGTTAATTTGGCGTTTGCGGTGTTGGTTTATTGGCTGATGTTTATGGCCGGAACCAGTGCGGTGGTGCCTGTTGTCGGTGAAGTGAGAAGCGATTCGCCGATAGCTGCCGTATTGTCAGGTCAGAATCGATCGCTGGCGGGGCGCGAATTGATTGCGGTTGACGGCCATGACACCCCGACCTGGGAGCAAGTGTCGTTGCGGTTGGCGGCCCGGATTGGTGATAGCGGTGAGTTGCGATTGGGTAGTCGAGAACTCAATGGTACTGATAGCTCTGAGCTAACGATTGCCATTGAGCGTTGGCAGATCGATGAGCAGCGCGGTCCGCTTTATACCCTGGGAATCACCCCGTATCGTCCCTTGCTGCCACCGCGGATCGGTAGTCTGTCCGAAGATGGGCGCGCCAAGGCTGCCGGTCTAAAGATCGATGATCTGGTGCGGTCGGTCAATGGTGTAGCGATTGAGCGCTGGATGGAACTGGTTGAACAGGTGCGGGCGCAACCCGAACAGGTGTTACGGTTACAGGTTGAACGTGATCGGCAGTTATTACAGATTGAGCTGACTCCCGCTCGTACACAGGCTGAAACCGGAGAGGTTTACGGTTACATCGGTGCCGGGGTGGTGCAGGTGGGGTGGCCAGATTCGATGCTGCGCGAGTTGCACTATTCGCCGTTGGAGGCCGTTCCGGCTGCATTTGCCAAAAGTTATCAGATGGTCAGCCTGACGCTGGAATCGATCTGGAAAATGCTGCAGGGGCTGATTTCGGTAAAAAACTTGAGTGGCCCAATCACCATTGCTAAAGTGGCTGGAGCTTCGGCCGCATCAGGGCTGGAAAGCTTCCTTAATTTTCTCGCTTATTTGAGCATCAGTTTGGGCATTCTGAACCTGTTGCCGATTCCTGTGCTTGATGGTGGACACCTACTTTACTACCTGATTGAAGCGATCCGGGGTAAGCCGGTGTCGGAGCGGACCCAGGTTTTAGGGTTAAAAATCGGTATGACGCTGATGCTGATGCTGATGCTGATGGCGCTTTATAATGATCTGGCTCGCCTGTAATCGGCGAGCCTTTTTTACAATAACAACACCGGATTTGATGTTCCGCATGCAACGTATACTAGCCACCTTTTGTCTGCTCTTTTGCCTCCCTTTGTTAGCTGTCGCCGATAGCTTTGTGGTCAGCGATATCCGTTTTGACGGTTTGCAGCGGATGGACCTAGCCAGGGTATTACGTGCCTTCCCTGTCAAAGAGGGTGATCGAGTCGATGAGTTTGGCTTGGCCCAATCGTCCCGCTCGTTGTTTGCGACTGGTTTTTTTAATGAT
>JBFFKD010000355.1:0-3440 GCA_041555595.1 Motiliproteus sp. | reverse complement strand
ATCATCACCAACGATGACGGCTTCAGCTACAACACCTTTATCTTGCTGGATCAAGACAACCAACCGATCGGCGAAGACCCCGAACAAATCCTACAAAACAAAAACACCCAGGTCGAAGAACTCGATGATCCCGCTGATTACACGGCGATCGTTCAACGCCGCACCCCCCGCCAACTGAAACTATTCGCGATGCCGTCGCACGTGGTGCTCAGTACCGACCCTGCGCGCAAGATGACCACCATGGAACTGACCACCTCCGACCGTCCCGGCTTGCTGGCCCGTGTCGGCAAGGTCTTTCTGGAGCACCGCATCCACCTCATCAAGGCGCATATCGTCAATGTCGGTGAGCGGGTTGAGGATGTGTTCTTTATTACCGACGCCGATGGTCAACCACTAACCGATGCCGGTCTGACCGAACAGCTACAGAGCCAGATCTGTGAAGAGCTTGATCGCCAGCTCGAAGGGGGCTGAGCCGACGCCCTATTACTAGGTCCGATAGCAATGATTAGCGAGATCGACCAGACACAACAGCTGATATTTGTCAGCCTGCGGATGGCTCTTTATACTCTCGCTCCGGTCGGGCTGATATTGCCAACCATCCGACCGCCCTCGCTGCAACCGTTTGATCGCAGCGAGCTAACTGACCACGACCAGGAACCCTCATGAATCCCGATCTGCAGCAGCTGCAACCCTACCCGTTCGAACGGCTCAACGCACTCAAGAGCGGCACAACCCCGCCTGCAGATCTAGCCCATATCGCCCTGTCTATCGGCGAGCCCAAGCACCCGGCACCCGCCTTCGCAGCCGACACCATTAGCGCCAATCTAAATCGTCTGTCAGGCTACCCGACCACCAAAGGCCTGCCCGAACTGCGACAGGCGATCGCTAACTGGGCTACAGGTCGTTTTCAGCTACAACAGTTAAACCCTGAGTCACAGGTACTACCCTGTAACGGTACCCGTGAGGCGCTGTTTGCACTGACCCAAACAGTGATCGATCGAACCCAGAACAAACCGCTGGTGGTCAGTCCCAACCCGTTCTACCAGATCTATGAAGGTGCCGCCTATCTGGCCGGTGCCGAACCCTATTTTCTCAACTGTAACGCCAGTAACAACTTTCAACCCGATTACGACGCGGTACCGGCCGAAATCTGGCAACGCTGCCAGTTGCTGTTTATCTGCTCGCCCGGCAACCCAACCGGTTCGGTCACCCGGCTCGATCAACTACAACAGCTGATCGAACTGGCCGACCGATACAACTTTGTTATCGCCGCCGACGAGTGTTATTCCGAGATCTATTTCGATGAGCAACAACCGCCGGTCGGATTGCTACAGGCATGCGCCGAATTGGGCCGGCACGACTACCGTCGCTGCTTGGTATTCCACAGCCTCTCCAAGCGCTCCAACCTGCCAGGATTACGGTCAGGGTTTGTCGCCGGCGATGCCGAGCTGATCAGTAAGTTTCTGCTCTACCGCACCTATCACGGTTGCGCCATGCCGATCTATTCGCAACTGGCCAGCATCGAAGCCTGGAACGACGAAACCCACGTGATCGACAATCGTGACCAGTACCGCGCCAAGTTCGACGCCGTACTACAACGACTCGACGGAGTACTCGACGTATCCCGCCCCGATGCCGGTTTCTACTTGTGGGCCGAAACTCCGATCGACGATAGCGACTTTGCCCGGCAGCTGTTCGCCCAGCAGCACATTACCGTGCTACCCGGCTCGTTCCTATCACGCAGCAGCAACGGCACCAACCCGGGCAAGAACCGGATTCGGATGGCGTTGGTCGCCGAGCTGGATCAATGCATCGAAGCGGCCGAAAGACTGGTACGTTTCGTCAGAGCACTGTAACCCGCTTTCCTCCCTTGCATAGACAGGCCACCGCACCATGACCACCCTCTACGGCATCAGCAACTGCGACACCATCAAGAAAGCCCGCAAGTGGCTCGACAGCAACGCGATCGAGTACCGTTTTCACGACTATCGTAAAGATGGTCTCGAGCTAGACTGGCTCGAAAACTGGTGCGACGAACTCGGCTGGGAAGCCCTATTGAATAAGCGAGGTACCACCTGGCGCAAGCTGCCCGACGACATCAAAGCCTCGGTCGACCGCGGCCAAGCGATCGCCTTGATGCTGGAGCAGCCGGCAATGATCAAACGACCTTTGCTCGATCTCGGCTCACGCCGTACACTCGGATTTAAAGAGACCGACTATCAAGGCTACTTTAACGCCTCGTAAGCGCTATTTTTACCTAACACACAACTATACCGGTAGCCCACTGGCTACCGAAACCGGAGATTTTTCATGAGCGGCAATGCTTTCTGTCTCGGCCTTGGTGTCGGCACCAAATCATCCCACGGCGACTGGCTGGAGGTATTCTACGCCAAGCCGATATTCGAGCCCTGCAACAACCTGCTCAAAGCGCTAAGTGATGCAACGGGCTACAACGGTGGCAACCAGGCGATCGAACTGGACGCCGCTGCACTAGAGCAGGTCAGCGCCGCCTTTGCATCGGTTCACGCCGAGGAGCAACAAGCGATCGCAGCCACCCTGAAGGGCTCGGATCAACCCTTGGTACTGTGCATCTTGGCCGACGATGATCAACCGACATCCACCCCCGAGGTCTATCTTAAGTTACAACTGATCTCACACCGGATCGCCCTGCCGCACAGCCTCAACCTGACCGGCATGTTCGGCTTACTACCCAATGTCGCCTGGACCAACCAGGGTGCGATCGCGATCGAAGAACTGCCGCAACGCCAGCTCGAAGCCCGCGCAAAGGGTGAGCTACTTGACGTCCACTCGGTCGATAAATTCCCCAAGATGAGCAACTACGTGGTTCCCACCGGCACCCGTATCGCCGCCACCTCCCGAGTACGCTTGGGCGCTTACATCGGCGAAGGCACCACCATCATGCACGAAGGCTTCGTCAACTTTAACGCCGGCACGATGGGCACCAGCATGGTCGAAGGCCGGATCTCGGCCGGCGTTATGGTCGGCAAAGGCTCAGATCTTGGTGGCGGCTGCTCCACGATGGGCACCCTGTCGGGTGGTAACGATGTCGTGATCGCTGTCGGTGAAGGCTGCCTACTCGGCGCCAATGCAGGCCTGGGTATTCCATTGGGAGATCGCTGCACGATCGAAGCCGGCCTATACGTCACCGGCGGCTCTAAAGTGGTACTACTGGACGATCAAAACAACGAAGTCGAAACGATCAAAGCTGGCCAACTAGCAGGAAAATCCGACCTTCTGTTCCGCCGCAATTCGATCAGCGGTCGGATCGAGGTCAAGACCAACAAGTCGGCGATCGAACTCAACCATGAGCTGCACGCCAACAACTAATCGCTGCCGACTTCGCTCCAGCAGTGACCTAAACCCGCCAATGGCGGGTTTTTTATTGGCTCTGTATGAGTTAACTGTTGGAAGGCTATACT
>JBFFKD010000354.1:0-3451 GCA_041555595.1 Motiliproteus sp. | reverse complement strand
GCCACCTTGACCATCTCGGCCCGGATCGTCACCATCGCTTCGATAAAACGATCCAGCTCGGTCTTGGACTCTGATTCGGTCGGCTCGATCATCAGTGTGCCCGCGACCGGGAACGACATGGTCGGGGCGTGGAAGCCAAAGTCCATCAACCGCTTGGCGATATCCTCCTCGGAGATCCCCGAGGCCTCTTTGAGTGGGCGGATATCGATGATGCACTCGTGTGCCACCCGGTTATTGCGACCGCGGAACAGGATCGGATAGTGTTTTGAGAGCTTCTCGGTCAGATAGTTGGCGTTCAGAATCGCCAGCTCGGTGGAGCGTTGCAGCCCCTCTTTGCCCAGCAGTGCGCAGTAGGCCCAGGAGATGGTCAGGATCGAGGCACTGCCGAACGGTGACGATGATACCGCGCCCATGTCGCCCAGCGGACCGCTGATCGGACTGACCACATGGTTGGGCAGGAATGGCGCCAGGTGACTCTTCACTCCGATCGGACCCATGCCGGGGCCACCGCCACCATGCGGGATGGCAAAAGTTTTATGCAGGTTCAGGTGCGATACATCCGAGCCGATCAAGCCGGGCTTGGACAGACCGACCTGGGCGTTCATGTTGGCGCCGTCCATGTAGACCTGGCCACCGTTATCATGAACGATATCGCAGATCACCTTGATGCTCTCTTCAAATACGCCGTGGGTCGACGGATAGGTGATCATCAAGCAAGACAGATCATTTTTGTGTTGCTCGGCCTTGGCCTTGAGGTCGTCGACATCGACGTTACCGTCGGTGTCGCAGTTGACCACCACCACCTTCATCGCCGCCATCGCCGCTGATGCCGGGTTGGTACCGTGGGCGGAGCTTGGGATCAGGCAGATATCGCGATCGCCTTGGCCGATGCTCTGCTGATATTTGCGGATCGCCAGCAGTCCGGCGTACTCGCCCTGGGCACCTGAGTTGGGTTGCATCGATACTTTGTCGTAACCGGTGATTTCGACCAGCATCGCTTCCAGCTCGTCAATCATCTGCATATAGCCCTGCGCTTGATCGCGCGGTGCAAACGGGTGGATCTGGCTGAACTCGGGCCAGCTGACCGGGATCATCTGTGCGGTTGCATTGAGCTTCATGGTGCACGAGCCCAGTGGGATCATGCCATGGGTCAGGCTGAAATCCTTGTTCTCCAGCCGTTTGAGGTAACGCAGCATCTCGGTTTCGGAGTGGTAGCTGTTGAACACAGGGTGGGTCAGGAAAGCCGAAGTCCGACGCAGTCCGACCGGAATGCCGTCACTGCTTCCGGCACTGATGGCGCTGTCGATGATCGCCAGGTCTAAGGCGTGTCCATTACCCAGAATAACCGTCCATAGCTGCTCGATATCGGCACCGGTGGTGGTTTCGTCGAGGCTGATGCCGAGTCGGTCGGAACCGAGAGGACGCAGGTTGATGCCGGCGCTGTAACCGCGCGCGAGGATCGCCTGCTGCTGGTTGCCGACCACTAGAGTCAGGGTATCGAACCAACTGTCGTGCGCCAGGGTGATGTCTTTGCTTTGCAGCCCTTTGGCCAGAATGCTGGTCAGGCGCTGGACCCGCTCGGCGATCCGCTTGAGTCCGTCGGGGCCGTGATAAACGGCGTAGAAGGCGGCCATGTTGGCTAGCAGCGCCTGGGCAGTACAGATGTTGGAGTTGGCCTTTTCGCGGCGGATATGTTGCTCGCGGGTCTGCATCGCCATTCGCAACGCCGGGTTGCCTTTGCTGTCGATCGACTGGCCGATGATGCGCCCTGGGGTCGAGCGCTTGTAGCTATCGCGGGTGGCGAAGAAGGCCGCATGTGGGCCGCCAAACCCCATAGGTACGCCAAAACGCTGCGCCGATCCGAATACCACATCGGCTCCCAGTTCACCTGGTGCTTTGAGTAGTACCAGGCTGAGTAGGTCGGCCGCAACCGACACCAGTGCTTTCTGCTCGTGGGCCTGCTGGATGAGAGGTTCTATATCGTTGACGGCACCGCTGGTACCCGGATATTGGGCCAGGATACCGAACGCATCGTGCTCGGCCAGCAGTTGGCTGAGATCGCCGACCAGCACCTCGAAACCAAAATATTCGGCGCGGGTTTTGACGACATCGAGCGTTTGCGGATGGACGTCATCGGCAACCAAAAAGAGATTGCTCTTCTTGCGGTTGGCGCGTTTGCACAGTGCCATCGCCTCAGCCGCCGCGGTAGCTTCATCGAGCAATGAGGCGTTGGCCAGATCCATGCCGGTCAGGTCCATCACCATCTGTTGGAAGTTCAGTAACGCTTCCAACCGGCCCTGAGCGATCTCAGGCTGGTAGGGGGTGTAGGCGGTATACCAGCCAGGATTTTCCAGCACGTTGCGCAGAATTACGTTGGGTACCAGGGTGCTGTAATAGCCGGTGCCGATATAGGATTTGTTGACGGTGTTGCGCGCCGCGACTCTCTTCAGATAGGCCAGAACATCGTGCTCGCTGCGACCGCTGTCGACAGCAAGCGGCTGCTGCAGACGGATCGATTCTGGTACCGTCTGGTCGATCAGGGCATCGAGCGAACTCAGTCCCAGTTCGGCCAGCATCTGCTGAACTTGGCTGGCATCCGGGCCGAGATGGCGGTCACTGAACTCCAGTGGGTGGGTCAGGGCATTCAGTCGGGGTAGGGTCGCGGCATTCATAATCGATCCTGTTATCTGGCTGGCGCTCGGGCCAATAAACTTAAGGGTGTAATTGAGCGGTGCTTAACTCAATGTTGTTGGCTTGTGGCACCGCTGATTGATCAACGCAGGCTGTTACTCGCCAGCAGCAGCAACAAGCTCACCGTAGGCTGTCGCATCCATCATCGATGCCAGCGCCTCGGTATCACTGAGGCGGATCTTGGCGATCCAGCCGTCACCATACGGGTCTTCGTTGATGGTCTCGGGAGCATCTTCAAGCAGCTCATTGATCGCCACAATCTCACCCGACAATGGGCAGTAGATGTCCGACGCGGCTTTGACCGACTCCACCAGCGAGAACTCTTCACCGGCTTCGATTTCGCGCCCCAGTTCGGGTACTTCGACGAAGACCACATCACCCAACAGTTCCTGGGCATGGTCGGAGATGCCGACGGTGACAGTGCCGTCGCCGTTATTCATGACCCACTCGTGGCTTTTGGCAAATAGCAGGTTGGCTGGGATGTTGCTCATGATCGGATTCCTTGTTTTGTATTCAATTCGTAATGTTCAATGCGTAGTCATGAAAGCCGCAGTATTAAGGCTACCGCGGCTATCGATCTATCTATTTACCGATACAGGGGGAACCGTTTGCACAGGTTTTCCACTTCGTCGCGGACCTGGTCTTCCACCTTGCTGTTGTTATCCGGGTTCTCGGCCAGACCATCCAATACATCGCTGATCAGGTGGCCGATGCGCTGGAACTCGGCAACGCCGAAGCCACGGCTGGTACCGGCTGGGGT
>JBFFKD010000353.1:0-3453 GCA_041555595.1 Motiliproteus sp. | reverse complement strand
CAGCCAGCCGGTTAGTGATTGGCTTTGGAAAGAAGAAAGTCGTAGTGAAGGTTGTGATTTTTGCAACTCAAACAGGACATGTTTTTTTGGGGAGTCAAGAGAAGATAGGAGCTTTTCAAAAGAAGTAGTAAAACAGTGTGATTGCTAAACATGTATAAAAATAAATAATACGGAGTGAACAATGAAGAAAATCATTAAAGATGAAAATATCGAGTCTATGGAACGTCGTCGTTTCTTTGAGACTGCCGGTAAATATGGCTTCACAGCTGCTGTTGTAGCGGGTGCTGCCGGTTCTTTAGTCTCTTCCGAGGCTGCTGCTCAGGATGCTACTGAGGAAAACGAGCGCGAAAAAGCAGCTAAGTATACGATGACCCTAGCGACGGGTTACATCTTAGGGTCTTCACGCAGCTACCCGATCATGCAGCAAGCGTTCAAAGAAAATATCCAGAATTTCACCAACGGTCAGGTCTACGTTAAACTCGCTCCCGGTGGTCAGTTGGGTGCAGGTGGTGCCTTGGCTCAGAAAGTTCAGGCAGGCACTATTCAATGTGCACAGCATTCAATTGCCAACTTCGCGCCCTTTGCGCCAGTTGTTGACCTTATCAACATTCCTTACTGGTGCGGTGAGAACCAAAAGTTTGTCAACCTAGTGAATTCTGATACTTGGCAAAATACCGTTAATCCACTCGTTGCTGCTCGTGGCTTTAAGCCTCTTTGGTACGTGACTATCGATCCTCGCGTTGTGGCAGTTCGTCAAGGTTTTGATGGAATTGTTAAGACTCCTGAAGATTTGAAGGGTGTCAAATTCCGTGTGCCTGGTTCACAGATTCTGCAGCAGTTCTACCGTATGCTGGGTGCAAACCCAACACCAGTGGCCTGGGGTGAAACAACTTCTGCTATCAAGCAGGGTGTTGCGGACGCACTGGATCCCTCAGTTGAAGCACTCAATGTATTCGGCTTTAAAGATGTTCTTTCCTCTGTAACTTTTGTCCGTTCAGTTCCTGATGCGCAGGTTTACTCTTGTAATCTGGAGTGGTTCGAAGGTCTGCCTGCAGATATTCAAGCCGGTATTGAGCGTGCCAGTGAAGTCACTGCTCACCAAAACTTGGCTAAGGTGCCCTCAGCGCGTGCATTTGCGATGTCGGAACTCGCTAAAAGTGGCGTTGAGTTCTATTCTCCTACGTCAGACGAGCTTGCTCAGTGGGTTGCTAAAGCGGGTCATCAGTTGCCAGCTTGGAATAAGACTAAGGAAGAGCTTGCAGGATCTATGGATACCTTTAATGCAATGTTGGAAGCGGCAAATACTCGCGGACGTTACTACGTTCACGACATTTAAAGCCTAGCTTTTTGTCAGGAGCTCAGTAGGCGAGAAGCCTGCTGAGCTCCTGTCGCTTGCTCACAATAATTATAAAATGTCTTTAGGTGTCCGATATGAAGGCTTTGCTACTCAAGATAGATCTCGAGGCTGAGCGCTGGCTCTGTCTTATGTTTTACTCGATGATTGTTCTAACAATTGTTACTGAAGTATTCCGGCGTTTTGGTCTTAGTTACTCTTCGATTTGGGGCGAAGAGATAGCCCGTTACTCGTTCATATTTTTGGCGTGGATCGGTGCTTCGCTTGCGATACGCAATCGATCTCATATCAGAATTGATGTCGTTCTTAATGCCTTAGGCCCTCGATCTAAAGCGGGTTTGTACCTCTTTGGTGATCTGACCACGCTGCTCTTAGCGATCGTAGCACTCTGGGTGTCGATCGAACCTGTAGAGTTATCTCTACGATTTGGTTCCGTGACTGATGGTTTGCGCATCAGCAAGGTTTGGTTTCTGATGGCTGTTCCCTTGGCTTTTACCCTCATTGTCTTACGACTGTTGCAGTCTATTTGGCGTGACATACAAGATCTCCGTCATGGACGCCCGGTTTATACCGGCACTAGTGTCATAGACTAGAAGGAATCAATTTTATGTTTGAGTCTATTTTTGCACCTGCAGCTGATGGGTCCTACGGTGCTGCCCTGTATCTTCCTGTCTTGTTGATGGTCGCGCTGATCATTGCGGGTATACCTATTTGGGTCGTGTTGGGTCTGGGTTCTTTAGCCCTGTTGCTAGCAACAGAAGTCCTGCCGCTATCCTTGTTTGGCGAAGCTCTGTTTGATGGTATTGATCATTTTGCGTTGATTGCTATTCCACTGTTTATATTGACGGGCGATGTGCTCGTACGAACCGGTCTATCTAATAAGTTACTCGATGTGGCAGAAGCGACTGCTGGAGCAGCGAAGTCTGGTTTGGGAACATCTACGGTTCTAGGGTGCGGGTTCTTCGCTTGTATCTCTGGTTCTGATGCCGCTGGCGCTGCGGCTGTAGGACGCATGACTATCCATCGTTTGGTGGAGAGGGGATACCCTAAGGCCTATGCCTGCGCTTTGGTTGCGGCGGGTTCATGTACGGGCATACTCATCCCCCCATCTATAGCCTATATCATCATCGGTTTAATCCTTGGTATATCTGCGTCTACGCTCTTCTTAGCGGCCGCTATTCCGGGTTTGATGATCATGCTTACGATCATGCTAACCAATGTGGTGCTAAATAAGATCCACGGTTATGAAAACTCTAGCACGGGCTTTTCATTCAAACGGTGGTTTGCAGCGATTTGGGATGGCCGTTTTGCACTGGTTATACCTTTTATCATCCTAGGTGGAATCTATTCTGGTCTGTTTACGCCCACCGAAGCGGCTGGGGTAGCAGTGTTTGTCGGTCTGGTCATCGGCTTTACACAGCGTACGATCAGCTGGCGCGATATACCTAAAATGCTGCTTAGTTCAGCAAAGATAAATGGGATTATTCTGCCGATCATTGCGATGTCATTGCCCTTGGCCCAGACGCTAGCGGTACTTGATGTGCCGCAAACATTTGTCGCAGTGATGACCGATCTGACTGATGACCCGACGCTCCTAATCCTGATCATGATCGGTATCTTGATCCTGGCTGGTTGTGTCATGGAAACCACTCCGAATATCGTTATTTTAGCGCCGATTTTATTGCCGCTAGCGCGATCTGTCGGGATGGATGATATTCACTTTTGTATCGTAATGGTTTCCGCATTGGGGGTCGGATTTATTACACCGCCTTTGGGGTTGAATCTCTTTGTAGTGTCCGGCGTCAGCGGAACACCCGTTCTGCACGTAGCTCGATATGCCGTATCTTATGTATTGGCTATGCTGGCAACGGTATTGCTACTGGCATTTGTACCTCAGCTGACACTCTGGGCTTTGTAAAAACTAATAATTTTCTTGGGGCTAGGGTTTGCTTAAATAGAACAAACCCAGCTCCTTGTCATAAAAAAATGTAAATGGAGAAGTAAGTAATGGCTATTCAATATATTAAAAAAGCATCAAAAACTGCGTCTACGACGCATGACGATACAAGTAAGTTAGTCACTGAAATGCTCGCTGCTAT
>JBFFKD010000352.1:0-3454 GCA_041555595.1 Motiliproteus sp. | reverse complement strand
CGCTGCCGGGATCTTTGGTTAAGGAGTCGAGCGCGATGCTCAACAAATACCCCCTGTGGAAAAACCTGCTGATCGTGCTGGTGCTGGTGATCGGTGGCGTTTACGCCGCCCCTAACCTGTACCCCGACGATTACGCGGTGCAAGTATCTGGCGCCAGCAGCGCTACGGCGTTAACCCAGCAAACGCTGGATCGGGCGTTGAAAGGTCTGGATGACGCCGGTTTGGCGCACAAAGGTGCCGAAGTTCTGGAAAAAGGGCTGTTGATCCGGGTGGGTAGCTCAGAGGAGCAGTTGCGGGCGCAGGCGGCGATCAGTCGAGCGCTGGGCGATGACTATGTTACTGCGCTGAACTTGGCACCGACTACGCCTGACTGGTTGACCTCGATCGGTGCTGGTCCGATGAAGTTAGGTCTGGACCTGCGCGGCGGTGTTCACTTCCTGATGGAGGTCGACATGGTGGCTGCGGTTAGCCAGAAGCTCGATGTCTATGTCAGTGAGATCAAAACCAAGCTTCGTGCAGAGCGGATTCGGTATCGTACCGTTGAGCACAAGAGCGACGGTTCGTTGTCGATTAAGTTTGCCACGGCTGAAGCGCGCGATCAGGGGCATGATTTGCTGAGCAAAGACTATCGCGAGTTTCGGCTCAGCGATGAAGAGGTCGGCGGCGAATTTTTTGTTGGCATCAACTTGCTTGAGTCGAAGATCAAAGAGATCCAGGACTACGCCATCAAACAGAACCTGACGACTATCCGTAACCGGGTCAATGAGTTGGGTGTGGCCGAGCCGCTGGTACAGCGTCAGGGTCCTAACCGAATCGTGATCCAGTTGCCGGGGGTGCAGGACACCGCCGCAGCGAAGCGGATCCTGGGTAAGACGGCCAACCTGGAGTTCCGTCTTGAAGCTGCGCCCGATGCGCCACGCTCGAGCCTAGAGTCGTACGAGTTCCGTGAGGTCGGCCGTCCGGCTGCCAACATCGAAAAAGATATCATCATCACCGGTAGTGCGGTCGCCAATGCGCAGGCCAACTTCGACGAGAACGGCCAGCCGCAGGTGTCGATCACACTCGATTCCAACGGCGGTAAGATGATGAACCGGGTTACCCGCAACGCGGTGAAGCGCCGGATGGCGGTATTGTTTATCGAACACAAGAGCCGGACCCGTTACAGCACCGTCGACGGTGTTGAGGTTGAAAAGCGGATTCCGTACGTTGAGAAGAAGATTATCTCGTTGGCGACTATTCAGACCGCGCTGGGTTCGAGTTTCCGGATTACCGGTCTTGATGGTGCCGGTGAATCGTCCGAGCTGGCATTGCTGCTTCGTGCCGGTGCGCTGGCCGCACCGATCTACTTTGTCGAGGAGCGTACCGTCGGGCCGAGCCTGGGGCAGCAGAACATCGACCTGGGTGTGATCTCGGTGCAGATCGGCATGGCGTTTGTTTTGATCTTTATGCTGGCGTTCTACAAGACCTTTGGTCTGGTGGCCAATATCGCGTTGGCGTTGAATCTGGCGCTGCTGACGGCGGCGATGTCGATGCTGTCGGCGACGCTGACCTTGCCGGGTATAGCCGGTATCGTGCTGACCGTCGGCATGGCGGTTGACGCCAACGTGTTGATCTTCTCGCGGATCAAGGAGGAGTTGAAGAACGGCTTGCCGCCACAATCGGCGATCAATGCCGGTTACGAACGTGCTTTCTCGACCATCTTCGATGCCAACATCACCACCTTGCTGGTGGCGGTGATTCTGTTTGCTGTCGGTACCGGCCCGGTTAAGGGCTTCGCTGTGACGCTGTCGCTGGGTATTGTCTCGTCGATGTTTACTGCGATCGTGGTAACCCGTGCCCTGGTCAATCAGATCTATGGTCGGCGGACGGTTAAGAAACTGTCGATCGGTTGGGGAGTATAAGGCGATGAGTGATTTGAATACGACGACAACCCCTGACGATGATGGTTACGAGCAGACGCTCGACGCGGTCAACGTGAAGGGGTTTGACTTTATGGCGCTGCGCAAAGTGATGGCGGCGATCTCTTTCGCGCTGGTGCTGGCGTCGGTGGGATCTTTAGCGATCAATCAGCTGCAGTTCGGGCTCGACTTTACCGGCGGTGCGCTGGTCGAGGTGGAGTACGACCAAGAGCAGTCGCTTGATTCGATCCGCAAAACGCTGGTCGATGCCGGTTACGACTCGGCCGTGGTACAGACCTTTGGCTCGCCCACCGACATCATGGTGCGGCTGGCGCAGGATCATAACGCCACCCTCGGTGACGATGTGCTGAAAGCACTGCAAAGCGGTGCCGATAGCGAGGTGACGCTGCTGCGCTCCGAGTTTGTTGGCGCTCAGGTCGGTGACGAGTTGCGTGAGCAGGGCGGTTTGGGAATGCTGTTCGCCCTGGGTGTGGTGATGCTGTACGTGGCGATGCGGTTCCAGTTTAAGTTCTCAGTCGGTGCGGTGGTGGCTTTGGCTCACGACGTGCTGATCGTGCTAGGCATCTTCTCGCTGCTCAAGCTCGACTTTGACTTGACCGTACTGGCGGCGCTGCTGGCGGTGATCGGCTACTCGCTTAACGATACCATCGTGGTGTCGGATCGGGTCCGGGAGAACTTTCGCAAGGTGCGTCGCGGCACGCCAGCGGATGTGATCAATCTATCGTTGAACCAGACACTGGGGCGGACGTTGGTGACCTCGTTGACCACCTTGCTGGTATTGCTGGCGCTGTTCTTCTTCGGCGGTGAGATGATTCACGGTTTTGCCACCGCGCTGATGATCGGCGTGTTGGTGGGTACTTACTCATCGATCTACGTGGCGGCCAATGTGCTGATGGCGATGAAGGTCACCCGCGAAGACCTGTTGCCACCGGTGAAGGATGAAACAGAGGTGGACGATCGTCCATAGCTGAGCGTCGTTAGCCAACTTGAAAGGCCGGCCTGTGGGTCGGCCTTTTTTTGCTTATTAGGCCGTTGTTGCTCCAAATTAGCGTAATATGTCATCAATTTGTCACGTTTATGCGGTAAAACCTGCGCTGATCGCCGTCGCTGCCATTGTGGCGGCTGGTTAAATCAGCAACAATGCGCCACACGTTATAGCGTCCGCTGCCCGATCGGTTCGAATCCGGTCTATATCTACAACTCTAAAGCCTACGCAATCCCTCCAAGTTAGACACAGTTAAGAGACAAGTTATGAGTCGTGATCCCCATGCTGATCGGGAAGCCCAGAAGTACGACAACCCCATTCCCAGTCGTGAATTTATTATGGAGCTGCTGGAAAAGCTGCAGCGGCCGATGTCTCACCCGCAGCTTTCGACCGAGTTGGGGTTGGTCAGTGAAGAGCAGATTGAAGCATTGCGCCGCCGTTTGCGGGCGATGGAGCGCGACGGGCAGCTGATTCATGGTCGCCGTGGTGGTTACGGCTTGGTCGACCGGATGGATCTGATCGCGGGCCGCGTTAGCGGTCATCGTGACGG
>JBFFKD010000351.1:0-3463 GCA_041555595.1 Motiliproteus sp. | reverse complement strand
GGGCGCCTCACTGAGGCGCCCTTATCGTTTTCGTTTTCGTTTTCGTTTTCGTTAGTGGGAGAGGATATTAACCCTTGGTGAACTCTGGGTAGGCTTCCATACCGCACTCAGCCAGGTCAGCACCTTCGTACTCTTCCTCTTCGCTGATACGGATACCCATCACCGCTTTCAGTACACCCCAGACGATCAGGCTGAAGCCGAAGACCCAGACGAAGATGGTCAGTGCGCCGATGATCTGGCCCGAGAAGCTGACGTCACCGTTGGTAACAGGGACCAATAGCAGACCCAGTAGACCACAACTGCCGTGAACCGAGATAGCACCGACGGGATCGTCGATACGCAGCTTGTCCAGGGTGATGATGGAGAACACTACCAGTACACCACCGATGGCGCCAAACAGCGTGGCTTGCAGCGCGGTCGGGGTTGAAGGCTCTGCAGTGATCGCAACCAGACCGGCTAAGGCACCGTTAAGCAGCATGGTCAAATCGGCCTTGCCGAACAACAGTCGAGCGGTGATCAGGGCAGCGATAGCACCACCGGCCGCAGCAGCGTTGGTGTTGAGGAACACCATGGCAACCGAATGGGCGCTTGAGATATCGCCTAATTTGAGTACCGAGCCGCCGTTGAAACCGAACCAGCCCATCCACAGGATGAAGGTACCCAGGGTTGCCATCGGCAGGTTGGCACCAGGAATCGCGTTGATCGAACCGTTAGCGCCATACTTGCCTTTACGGGCACCCAGCAGCAACACACCAGCAAGGGCTGCAGAAGCACCGGCCATGTGAACGATACCGGAACCGGCGAAGTCAGAGAAACCCAGGTCGCCCAGGTTGTACATACCGAATACGTCGGCACCGTTCCAAGTCCAGGCACCTTCCATCGGATAGATGATACCGGTCATGACAACAGCGAAGGCCAAGAATGCCCAAAGCTTCATCCGCTCGGCCACGGCACCGGAGACGATCGACATCGCGGTAGCAACAAACACCACCTGGAAGAAGAAGTCGGAGGCACCGGAGTACTCAGAATCGCCATCAAAGCCCTTCTCAGCTGAACTAGCCAATACCTGCTCAACATCAACCTGCTCAATACCATTGAGGAAGATACCGCCGCCGTACATCAGCTCGTAGCCGACAACCATGTACATAATGCAGGAGATCGCGAACAGGGCGACGTTTTTGGTCAGGATTTCGGTGGTGTTCTTGGCTCGAACCAAGCCCGCTTCGAGCATCGAGAAGCCCGCTGCCATCCACATAACAAGCGCGCCGCACATCAAGAAATAGAATGTGTCCATCGCGTACTGCAGTTGAAAAATTTGGTTTTCCATAATGATTCCCCTTGGATATCTGTCCGATCAGTTGCAGCCGCTTACAGCGCGCTGTTACCGGTTTCGCCAGTACGGATTCGGATAACCTGTTCCAGGTCGCTAACAAAAATTTTGCCGTCACCGATCTTGCCGGTGTTGGCGGTCTTGGATACGCATTCGATCACTTGGTCGACAATCTCGTCGCTGACCGCCGCTTCCAGTTTGACCTTGGGTAGGAAGTCAACGACGTACTCGGCGCCGCGGTAGAGTTCGGTATGGCCTTTTTGACGACCGAAGCCTTTGACTTCGGTGACGGTAATACCCTGTACCCCGATTTCAGATAGTGCTTCGCGCACATCGTCCAGCTTGAAGGGCTTGATCACAGCCGAAATAAGTTTCATGGCTAAATCTCCTGATGGTTAATCCTAAGGCGTCGTTAAATTGTGTAATGATCAAGAACGCCGGTTGTTGCGGATTTTGCAGTAGTTATGCCAGTTTTTTTAATCTGTTTTAAAACAGGTTGTTACGTTTGTTTTAAGGAGGTTTGACTTGCGTTTAGGCGATCTCGCCATCACTTGAGGCACAACAAGCAGGCACTATTAAGGTGCGTGCACTAAAACGGTGCGGATACTGGCAAATATCATTTTATGTGTCTGGGTAGGGGGCGTTTGTGGCATAAATGGAGCTTTCAGACGTGTTAACATGCGATCTCTACAATCTTAGGAGTGGCCGATGATTGCCTCAAAACTGATCGAAGGGCTGAGCGACCAACTCAGTCAATTACTGGGCGAAGGCCCACAGCAGACGCAGCAGGAGATTCGTAATGGCGTCAATTTGATCGTCCAAAGTGCGCTGTCTCGACTGGAGCTGGTGACTCGTGAAGAGTTCGACAGCCAAGCCGATGTATTGCAGCGTACCCGTGCGATGGTTGATCAGCTTGAACGGCGCTTGGAACAGTTAGAACAGTCTAATTAATGCCATCGAGATACGGTCAGCATGATCAATAGCCAGATCTCTGCGGCAGCTGTACCGACCTCGCTTGGGGCGTTATTGAACGACCTGTTGACGGCTTTTAGAGCTCGCTGGGTTCGATAGCGCCCGGTTCGGTTGTGCTACTGTTGAGTCGGTCTAGATAGATTCCCGAAAGTCTGAATCACAACCGAGTTCAAGCAATACCCCCAGATCAGGTTTCAACTCAGTTCAAGGAAGAACTATGTCGCTTGCTATCGTCCATTCTCGTGCCCAGTTGGGTATCGATGCTCCCTTGGTTACCGTCGAAGTTCATCTCAGTAATGGTCTGCCCGGTCTGTCGATCGTAGGCTTGCCTGAGACTGCAGTGAAAGAATCCAAAGACCGGGTGCGTAGTGCGTTGATCAACGCCAAGTTCGATTATCCGATGCGACGGATCACCGTTAATCTGGCGCCGGCAGACTTGCCCAAGGTGGGAGGCCGTTACGATCTGGCGATCGCACTGGGCATCCTCTGTGCTTCGGGGCAGATCCCGCAGCAGCAATTGGATCGGTTCGAGGTGCTCGGTGAATTGGCGCTGTCGGGAGCGCTTCGGCCGGTAACAGGCGCGTTGCCTGCAGCGATCGAAGCTGCTGCGGCAGGGCGGTCGCTGTTGCTACCGCAAGGCTGTGCCGACGAGGCGGCGTTGGCCGACGCTGCCACTGTGATCGGTAGCCACCACCTGCTGCAGGCCTGCGCTTTTTTGTTAGGGCGTGAATCGATCGAACCGACCCCGGCACCTGCGTTGTTGCCGCCGCGTTATGATGCTGATCTGGCCGAGGTCAAAGGCCAGTTTCAGGCCAAACGAGCACTGGAGGTGGCTGCCGCGGGCGGTCACAGTTTACTGATGGTGGGTCCACCCGGCACCGGTAAGACGATGCTGGCCAGTCGTCTGCCCGGCCTGTTACCGGCACTGACTCCGAGCGAACAGCTCGATGTGGCAGCGGTGCGGTCAATCTCGCAGCAGCATTTCCGCACCGAATCCGGGCGCGCTGAACTGAACCGGCAGAGGCCGTTTCGGCAGCCGCACCATACCGCGTCGGGGGTGGCTTTGGTGGGCGGCGGTAGTACCCCACAGCCGGGCGAGATCTCGCTGGCACATCATGGCGTGCTGTTTCTCGACGAACTGACCGAGTTCGATCGCAAGGT
>JBFFKD010000350.1:0-3463 GCA_041555595.1 Motiliproteus sp. | reverse complement strand
GTATAGGCTCCTTTGAATTAACAACACGACAGTGTTTTTGATCCTGTCTGCTAGCGGAAGCTGTCGTTGATCACCTGCAGCACCTCGTTGCCGGGGCACAGCGCGCTTTCGGTCAGCGAGTTGAGTGGCTTGTCGGTGGTGTTCATCACCTCATGTAGGTCCTCAGCGGTCGGATCGACATACAACAATCCGGTCAGGATTTTACCCTCGGCTTTCTTATTTTCGATGGCGGACATCGCCGCAGCCCGATCCTGAGGATCATAACTGTCTCCAACGCCTTGCAAACGGATGATTGAACCGTCGTGCAGACAGATATCCTGGCATTCGTCGCCTACCGGGCAGGAGGCGATAATCTCCTCCTTGACGGGAACGAAGTCGGTTACCGACGCCGTTTCAATATGGTCACGCACGTAGTCGTAGCTTTTGGTCGAGTCGAGATGGTTATTGAACGTGACGCAGGGCGATATCACATCGATAAAGGCAAAACCTCGGTGACTTAGTGCGGCTTTGAGCAACGGTACCAGTTCACGCTTGTCGCCAGAGAAGCTACGGGCAACGAAGGTCGCGCCGAGCTGAATCGCCATCGCCGCCAGGTCAATCCCTTCGAGCAGGTTCTGTTCACCCTTCTTGGTCTTGGAGCCACGGTCAGCGGTGGCCGAGGTTTGCCCCTTGGTCAGGCCGTAGACACCGTTGTTGGCGACAATATAGAGCATGTTGAGACGACGACGGACGACGTGGGCAAACTGACCCATGCCGATCGCCGAAGTATCGCCATCACCGGACATGCCGATATAGGTCAGCTCGCGATTGGCCATGTTGGCGCCGGTAGCGACCGACGGCATCCGGCCGTGGACGGTGTTGAAACCGTGGGCCTTGTTGAGAAAGTAGGTCGGCGCTTTGGACGAACATCCGATCCCTGAGAGCTTGGCGATCCGGTGCGGCGGAATCGACAGTTCATGGCAGGACTGAATGATCGAGGCTCCGATCGAGTCATGACCACAACCCGAACACAACGTCGACAGCGGCCCTTCATAGGCTTGATGGGTCAGCCCCAGCTCGTTAAGCGGCAGCTTGGGGTGACGAAACGTAGATTTTTGATAGCTCATGTCAACTTACCTGCTTGCCACGGTGAGGGGAGATTTTTTTCCAGCGGTGCCCTGCTGGTGCTCTTCGATCGACTCGCTGATGAAGCGTGCGGTGATCGGCAGGCCATCGTAGTGAACCACCTTGATCAGTTTCTTCGGCGCTTGTTCCAGCTCGTTGATCAGCAGGGTACGCATCTGGCCATCGCGGTTCTGTTCGATTACGTACAACACCTCGTGGTCTTCGATAAATTGCTCGATCTCGGCAGCAAATGGGAATGCCTTGATCCGGCAGCAATCGACCTTGATCCCTTTGGCCGTCAGTTGATCGACCGCCTCCTGTGACGCAACCGCGGTGGTGCCGTAGTATATCAGTCCCGCCTTGGTGCTCTTCTTACCCTGCCGGGTGATCTGGGGCTTGGGAAGTAGCTTGGCGGCGGTGGCAAATTTACGTTGCAGACGATCGACGTTATCGACGTAGATATCGCCCAGCTCACTGTACACCGCATAGTGATCACGGGAGGTGCCGCGGGTGAAGAAGGCGCCTTTGGTGGGATGAGTGCCGGGGTAGGTGCGGAAACAGATGCCGTCGCCGTCGACATCCAGATAACGGCCGAACTTGTCGAGCTGGTCGAGTTGCTCGGCGTCAAGCACCTTGCCGCGATCGTAGCGAGTGTCGTCGTCCCAGGCCATCGGTTCGCTCAGATGGTCATTCATACCCAGATCCAGATCGCTCATGACGATGATCGGGGTCTGCAGCCGTTCGGCAAGATCGAACGCTTCGGCGGTCTGGTCGAAGCACTCTTTTGGCGAGGAGGGGAACAGCAACACCTGCTTGGTATCACCGTGCGAGGCATAAGCGCAGGCCAGCACGTCAGGCTGCTGGGTCCGGGTCGGCATTCCGGTCGAGGGGCCGGCACGTTGGACATTGATCAGCACGATCGGCAATTCGGCGAAATAGGCCAGACCGAGGAATTCGGTCATCAGCGAGATCCCCGGGCCGCTGGTGGCGGTAAAGGCACGCGCGCCGTTCCAGGCTGCGCCGATGGCGATACCGATCGCCGCCAACTCGTCTTCGGCTTGCACCGCAGCGAAGTTTTTCTTGCCGGTAGCGGGGTCGATCCGTAGCCGGTTGGCGTATTCCATGTACTTCTCTACCACCGACGTTGATGGCGTGATTGGGTACCAGCCGCACACACTGGCACCGCCGTAAACAGCCCCCAGACCGGCTGCGGTGTTACCGTCGACCATGATGTGATTATTGATCTTATCGCTGCGTTTAACCTGGATCGACAGCGGGCATTCGAAGTTGGCCGAGGCATACTTGTGGCCTAGCTCCAGCGCGTAAATATTGGGGATAACCAGCTTCTCTTTGCCCTTGAACTGATCTTTAACCAGCCCCTTGAGCACCTCAAATTCGATATTGAGCAGTGCCGCCAAGGCGCCGACGTAGATCACGTTTTTGAATAGCTGACGCTGACGCGGATCTTCGTATTCGCGCAGACAGATCTCGGAGATTGGGATGCCGATCAGATTGACGTCCTGACGAACCATCTTCGGATCGAGCGATTTGGTACTGTCGTATAGAAAGTAGCCGCCGGGGAGTAGGCTACGCATGTCGCGCGCCAGACTTTGGCTGTTCATCGCAACCACGATATCGGCACCGCCGCCGCGTCGGCCCAGATAGCCTTTTTCGCTGACCCGAACTTCGTAGAAGGTCGGCATACCCTGAATGTTGGATGGAAATTCGTTCCGTGGGCTGACCGGCAGCCCCATCCGGAACAGTGACTTGGCAAACATCAGGTTGGCACTGGCTGAGCCGGTACCGTTGACGTTGGCAAACCGAATAACAAATTCGTTGACTGATTTAAGCTGTTGCATCGGTTGCCACCTGCGCTTGAGTGAGTATGAATTTCTGCATGTCCCAGGCCCCGGTCGGGCAGCGTTCGGCACACAGGCCGCAGTGGAGGCAGACGTCTTCATCCTTGACCATCACCTGACCGGTCTTGAGATCAGCCGAGACGTATAGATCCTCGGTACTGTCCGGGGACGGCACCCGCAACCGGGTACGCAGATCCTCTTCGTCGCCGTTATCGGTGAAGTTGATGCAATCCATCGGGCAGACATCATCGCAGGCGCCGCATTCGATGCAGCGGCTGGCATTGAATACCGTGTGGACATCGCAGCTCAGACAGCGCAGCGCTTCGTTCAACGCCAGCTGCTCGTCAAAGCCCAGTTCGACCTCGGCCTTGCGATCTTTGATCGCCTTGCTGGTTTCCATGTGCGGCACTGCCTGACGGGCATCGTTGGAGACCGTGTTTTGGTAACTCCACTCGTGTACCCCCATCTTTTGGCTGATCAGCTGGTAGCCTTCGGCGGGG
>JBFFKD010000349.1:0-3490 GCA_041555595.1 Motiliproteus sp. | reverse complement strand
GCGGGCGGTCGAGAAGCGGGCGTTGACGATCGAAAACCGCTGTTTGCGACAGGAGTTGCAGGCTCAAAGTGCCCCCGGTCCTCGGATTATTGGTAAAACGGTGCCGGTGCAGCGGATGCGGCAGTTGTTGGCGCAGGTTGCCGATACACCGGCTGATATTCTGCTGATGGGAGAGACCGGAACCGGTAAAGACCTGGTCGCGCGTTTCATCCATGAAAACAGCCGCCGTAAAGACCATAACTTCGTTGCTATCAACTGCGGCGGAGTGCCCGAGAACCTGATGGAGAGTGAGCTGTTTGGTCACGAGAAAGGCGCGTTTACCGATGCCAAGAGTCAGCGTATCGGCAAGCTGGAACATGCCAATGGCGGTACCCTGTTTCTCGACGAGATCGAGAGTATGCCGATGTCGCTGCAGATCAAGTTGCTGCGAGTGCTGGAAGAACGGGCGATCGAGCGTCTGGGCTCCAACGAGTTGATTCCGCTCGATCTGCGTATCGTCGCCGCGTCCAAGGCGGATCTAAAGGAGCTCAGTCAGCAGCAGGGGTTCCGTGAGGACCTGTACTACCGACTCAATGTGGTGCGGGTGGATATCCCCTCTTTGCGCGAGCGACGCGACGATGTACCGCTGCTGTTCCAGCACTTTGCGCTGATTGCCTCGGCCCAGTACCAGCGTGAAGTCCCTGCCCTCAGCCCCGCGCGGGTGCACAGTCTGATGAATTACGACTGGCCCGGTAATGTCCGGGAGCTGCGGAATCTGGCTGAGCGTTATGTGCTGCTGGGCGAGAGCTGTACCTTCGAGTTTGATGAGCTGATTCCGCAGCTGAATCCGGATGCGGGTAGCTTGAGCTTGCCGCAGAAGGTCGAGCGCTATGAGCAGATGTTGATCGAAGAAGCGTTGGTGCTTAGTGGTGGCAGTATTAAAAAAGCGCTGGAAACGCTCGATCTGCCGCGCAAGACGCTGTCGGACAAGATGCGGAAATATCAGCTCGATAAGCAGGATTATAAAGATTAACACGATGGTTTTTGGAGCTGTGTCAGTACCTGTTGTAGCCTCTTTCGGCCCCATAAATCATATGCGGATGGCTTGGTTTAGGCTCCTGCAGCTGTTGCTGTGGGTCCTGCTACTGAGCAGTGGTGGGCGAGCCGTTGCAATGACATCGTCGGACGTTGCCGTCAGTCCCGAACGGCTCTCCGGCAGCGGCACGACACCAAAAGCTCTGGCTGAGAAGGTAACTATCGCAGCGCCCGGCCGGTTTGAGTCGTTGGTTGCGGCGGCCGAACATTACGCCTCGTTACCCGCGCGTGGTTGGCAGGCGTTAGCGTCGGGTCCCGTGCTGTATCCGGGTCAGCGTCACCGCCAAGTTGAGGGGCTGCGGCGGATGCTGAGTCTGTACGGTGATTATCAGCGCCCCAGCCGTGGCAGAATCGAGTTGGCGTTGTTCGATGATCAACTGGCTCAAGCGCTGATTAATTTTCAGCGACGGCACGGTCTGAGCGCCGATGCGGTTCTTGGGGCTCAGAGCCGGGAGGCGCTCAATGTCACGCCTGCGCAACGAGTGTTTCAGCTGTTGGTGAACCATGAGCGGCAATTGGCGCTGCGACAGCAGCAGTCGGAGCGTTACGTGCAGGTCAATCTGCCCGAGTATCTGCTGCGGTTTTACCAGGACCAGCAGCCCGTATTGGAGATGAGGGCGATTATCGGCCGCCGCTCACGCAGCACGCCGACTCTGGCCAGCCAGATCGAGTCGATGGTGCTCAATCCGGCCTGGAATATCCCTCGCAGCATCGCCAGCCAGGATATTCTGCCTAAGTGGCAGGCCGACTCAAGCTACCTTGCGCGGCACAATATGAAGATCGTTGCGGGTTGGGGGGATCAAAAGGTTTGGGTCGATTCCGCCGTTACCACGCCCGATCAGCTGTACCGGGGCAAGCGTTACCTAAGGTTGTATCAGCTGCCAGGACAAACCAATGCGCTAGGACAGATTAAGTTTAATTCGCCCAACGATGAGGCGATCTACCTGCACGATACCCCCTCCAAATCACTGTTTCGGCACCAGCAACGCGCCTTTAGTTCGGGCTGTGTCCGGTTGGAACAGCCCGCGTTGCTGGCGCAGCAGTTACTTCAATCGCAGTCGTTAGCTCAGCCGTTGTTGAATATGCTCGATGACGATGACACCCGCTGGATCAAGCTGCAGCAACCGGTTGATCTATTTCTGACCTACTGGACCGCCTGGCCTGATCCTAAATTGGGAGTACAGTTTCGCCGCGATATCTACCAACGCGACTTACCGTCAGCCGAACTGCTTGGTGCTGGTCGGTCAGTGTTGAAACGCTCAGCGTTGATGGCATCGGTGTCGCAAGGAGCGCCGATGGTGAGTCAGCTGGCGATGAATCTTGGCATTTGAATCGACAAATTGACTAAAAACAGCTTGTTAGACGTTGGTCTAAGTCTGGTTTGGCGGGATTCCGCCAATTATCCGGCCGGGTGGGGTGGCGGGTTCCCGCCAAAAATAGCAGGTTATTTTTTCTCACCTCTCTGTTGAGTGGTATTGCATAACGAAGTTTTTCCTATCATGTTGTTTTTAAAGTGTTGTTGTGTTGTTGGCCTGGAATCTGCTTTAAAGCTTCGCAGCGTAGTGTTCGAAATTAAAAAAACAGCGCGCGTCGATAACGACAACAAACGATGAATGAGGAAAAGCATATGCGTCTTATTTCTGCGGCAGTAGCCACTCTAGCTCTGACTGTTGGTGCCCAGGTTGCCACAGCAGCGCCTGTTGAGATCAAGTTCTCCCACGTAGTAGCCGAGAACACCCCTAAGGGTCAGATGGCTACCAAGTTCCGCGATCTGGTCGCTGAGCGTCTGGCGGGTAAAGCCGAAGTTAAAGTGTTCCCAAGCTCACAGCTGTTCGGCGACAACAAGGTTCTGGAAGCGATGCTGCTGGGTGATGTCCAGATGGCTGCTCCATCTCTGTCTAAGTTCCAGAAGTACACTAAGTCACTACAGATCTTCGACCTGCCATTCCTGTTTAAGGATATGGAAGCGGTTGAGCGTTTCCAACAAGGACCTGCGGGTCAGAAGCTGTTGAGCTCTCTGAACAAGAAAGGCCTGGTTGGCCTGGGTTACCTGCACAACGGTATGAAGCAACTGTCTGCTAGCGACGAGCTACGTGTTCCATCCGATGCCGCCGGAAAAAAATTCCGTATCATGACCTCTGACGTACTTCATGCCCAGTTCGAAGCGGTTGACGCGGTGCCTTTGAAGAAGCCTTTCTCTGAAGTCTTTACCCTGCTGCAGACCAAAGCGATCGACGGTCAGGAAAACACCTGGTCAAACATCTACTCCAAGAAATTCTTCGAAGTTCAGCCTTTTATCACTGAGTCCAACCACGGTGTTCTTGACTACCTGGTCATCACCTCCGCCGAGTTCTGGATGGGCCTGCCGGATGACATCCGTCCCGTTGTCAAGAAAGCTCTCGACGAAGCGATTGCT
>JBFFKD010000348.1:0-3493 GCA_041555595.1 Motiliproteus sp. | reverse complement strand
TAACCATGCAGCTCTGACGGTGAAAAAATTGCAGATTGCTGCAGGAACAGATCGGCCAGTTGATCGAATTCGATCTGACCGGAAGTTACTTGCTGTGTCACGTAGCGACGTCCTCATAAGCGCCAACCGGCGCAAAAACGGCCGGTAATTCAACTTCAATCCTAACACCTCAGCCGCACACCTGACCATGGTGTATCACAGCAACCACAAGGTTTGACTGTAGTTTAAGCGTTGACCGCACCGCGCCCTCCCCCTACTATTTGCAGCTCAACAAAATGAGTCCTCAGCATGACAGAACAACCTCTTAGCGAGCTGGAGCATCAGGTCGAGCAACTGCTCAACCACTGTCAGCAACTACAGCAGAGCAACCAACTGCTGCAACAACACAATAAGCGACTCAGCAACAGCGAGCAGAGCCTCAAGCTGGAACGCAACCGCTTACTGCAGAGCCGTGATAAGACTCAGAAACGGGTCGAAGCGATGATCGTCCGCCTCAAAGCGATGGAATCCTGATGCAACCTTCAGACAGCGATAAAGTCGCCATTAAAATTCTGGGCAAAGATTTCATGATCAACTGCCCCCGCGAAGCCCAACAGGAACTGATGAACGCAGCCCAGCAACTCGATCAACGGATGCAGGCGATCAAGACTGGCGGCAGGGTGTACGGACTCGATCGCATCGCGATGATGGCAGCACTTAACCTGACTCACGAATTGATCAGCACTCAGCAACAACTCGACAGTCTCAAACAACAACAACAGCAACTCAGCCAACGAATCGAATTGGTTCTAGCGCAGTCGGGTGCAGAAACCCCAAAGACAGATCAATAGTTTACTCCCGCTCCGGCGCTACCTAATTCCAGCGATAGATTCAAGACCTGACATTCTGTCATTGCAGGGTATACTGAAAGGGCTCCCTGAAGTGTTTGGCAGTTGGTATAGTCCCTCGAGCCGATAATCACAAAACCGGAGGTTTTCAGTAATTACTGATGTGCATGTCCGCAAGCCGGGAAGCCTAATGTAGTTCGAAAACCGCCACCTTGAACCTTCGGGTTCAGGGCCGACATCAGCACCGGCACTCTGGGGAGCACCCGTCCTGATCATCCTGATTCAACGACAAAGCCCAACCTAAAACCTGACGCGATGACCCGAAACCAACTTCGACAACACCTGCGTCGACAACGCCGCGCTCTGAGTCCGAAGCAGCAACGCCTGGCTGCTGCTCAGCTGGCTCGCATCGTCAAACGCGATCCGATATTTTTACGCGCCAAACGGATCGGATTTTATCTGGCCAGTGACGGTGAGATATCACCCCAACCCTTGATCGATATCGCTGTTAAAATGGGCAAGCAATGCTTTCTTCCGGTATTACATCCGGTACGGCACAACCGGCTTTGGTTTGCCCGCTACCTGCCAGGTAGCCGGTTAATTAAAAACTGCTATGGCATCGAAGAGCCCAATATCCGACACCACCCCCGCATTCTGCCCTGGGCACTAGATCTAGTCCTGTTACCTCTGGTCGGGTTTGACCCACAAGGAGGCCGACTAGGGATGGGCGGCGGCTACTACGACCGCACCTTTGCCTTCAAACAGCGCCGCTACCAACCCGGCCCGCCTCGCCGCCTGCCTGCCTTGATAGGACTGGCACACGAGCTTCAAAAGCAGCCCCGCTTAGAGCTAGCTGATTGGGACATCCCTCTGGCGGCGATTGCTACCGAACACAAGCTCTATTGGAGTGGACAGACATAAGACAACACGGCAGCGATAAACCGGCGCATTGATCGATAACGATCATCGAGATTAAAAGAAAAGGTATGGCGAGGATGTAAAAATCAAGTGGGCCAAAAAGCCCTTGCAGGATAACGACTATTTCTGAATAGCGGTAGACGAAACCGAAGCCAAAGCAAAACCGCTTTTACTGACACCGGTGATGGCAAAGCCAACAACAAATACCAAAACCAAAACGAGAATGAGATCAGGGCCTTTCTTCATAGCTATTCTATTTTTTATCCATCAGTGTTGTTCAAAAAGCGCGCAATCATCGCACAATAAATTATTTTTGCAATAACCCAATCTAATTAATGGCTAACAAGGTAATCGGCCAGCAAGGCAAAACTTTAGAATATTTTATGCCTCCAAAGTTCCAACTCGCTAATTACCGATTAATACTGACTCAGTATTTTTATAAAAAATTGTTTAACCGCACTCAAGATGCGATTTAAAACAGCAGAAGAGCTCAACCGCATAGAATAAATATGATTTATCCGGGGCTATTTAAGAACGCAAAGATAGCATCAAGCCAACCGTTAGCGACGACGACAAGCGTTCGAAAAGCCTCTTTGAAAACAATAATATAAATTCACAAGCAAACAGCTAGACCAAGCAGATCACAGTCTAACCAGACTCACCCTCAGCATTGCGCAACTGCTCCTGACTATTTAATAACGCTTGCTCTGTCTGCTTGCGTTGAATCAAGCCGCCCAAGGCATTCGCCACCGCTTCGAGAAAATCGATCTCATCTTCGGTCTGCTGATGACCTTCACGCAGATAGAGAATCATCACTGCAAGCAATCGACCATCGTATTCAATCGGCACCGCATAGTGACCGTGCGGCGCCATTCCGTCATAGTAATTAGAATGCAGCGCATCGACCCGGTCGGTATGGATCAGATTCTGGCTTTGCGCCGCCATCCCGCAGATGCAAAAACCATAATCAACGCTGTTACATAGTTTTAGCAGTTGCGGCTCTAACCCCTGGTGAACAAAAAGCTCTAGCTGCTTGTCACGGTCATTGGCCAGAAAGATCCCCCCCTTGGGTTCGACCGGCAACCAACAACAACGAGTCACCAACTCCAACGAACGGCTCAGAGACTGCTGCAACGTCAAAGGTTCGAGGGTAGTACGCAACAACTCATTGAGCAGCTGCTGAGACTGCAGCGTTTGTTCGAGCTTTTGTTCGACCTGCTTACGTGCCCTAATCTCGCGCTCGCGTTCCACGACTCGTTCTTCCAGTGCATGGGCATGCTCGCGCTGAATCCGATCGCGCTCTTCAAAATAGGAGATTCGCTCGAGTAGCTCATCGGGGGTCAATTTCAAGTTGGCCAGAATCCCAGCGTAGATGTGGCTAACCTGCTCGTGCTCTACTTCGGAGTAGCTTAAATGCAGGCGCATCGCCTTATGCGCCGCAGCATTACCAATACTACCCGCCAGCACACGCTCCAGTTCACGATGAAACCGCAACAACTCGCCTGCCGACAGCGACGCTTTATCCGACACCCCCATCCCTTCGGTAATCTGACGAATCTTGCTGCGGGCGATCTTATCGCTGAAATACTGCTCAAGTAATTGCCGCGCCTCGTCGAGTTTTTCAACCCGGTTAATATGGCCGCTATCGGAACTCTCATTAACACGGCCCTCAGTATTAAAGCGCAACGCATGAACATAGCTACTCGCCATTCCCAATTCTGATTCTCTCTGCCGTAACAATACCGACC
>JBFFKD010000347.1:0-3501 GCA_041555595.1 Motiliproteus sp. | reverse complement strand
TTGCGCCTGCTTGGCCTGTTGCAGTGATGCAACGCATTGCTTTGAATCGTTCAGAATGACCACGCACTCCAGACACTGGATGCATTCATCGTAATCGATTGATCCGTCGCGCCTGATCGCATCAACGCCGCAGTGGCGCTTGCACAACTGGCAGGGAGTACCGCACAGCTCGATCCGGTCGAGCCAGTGAAAACGACGCAGCCTGCCGATAATCGCCAGTCCGGCGCCCAACGGGCACAGGTAGCGGCAGTAAAACTTATGCACAAACAAGCCCAGCCCCAGCAGCGCTAAGGCGTACAACACAAACGGCCAGTGCCGGACGAACAGCAGTGTCATGCTGGTCTTGAACGGTTCGACTTCGGCCAGTTGCTCGGCTAACGTCAGTGACACGAAGGCGGTGCCGATCAGTCCGATCAGTAACGGATACTTGACCATAATCAGCCGTCGGTGCCAGCGGTCGGGGACGCGCCATGGTTTGATCTTAAGCTTGACCGCCAGCCAGGCCACCAGCTCCTGCAGCGCGCCGAATGGACATAACCAGCCGCAGTACAGACCGCGCCCCCATAAAAATAGACTGATGAAGCAGTAGCTCCAGAGGATGAAGATCACCGGATCGAGCAGGAACAAAGTGATATCAAAGCCGTCGGTCAGCGCCAGCAGCAGGGTGTAGATATTGACGACCGACAGCTGTCCTTGAGCGTAGATACCGATAAATCCCAGTGTGAATGCCAGAAACAGCCAGCGAAAGGTAACCATCTTGGAGCCGCCTTGGCGATGTTGTAGCCCTGTGTAGCGGCGTTGGCGGACAAATACCCAACTCAGCAGGCTCAACGCCAACAGCAGGATCAGAATCTGAGGCAGTCGGTCTTGCCAGATTCGCAACCACACTGGCAACGGTTTGACCTCAGGTTCGATCTCTATCCAGTCGAATAGCTGCTCGGGTAGCTGATAGCTGTGGCTAAAGCGGGCCTGATCCTGCACCAGATGGTTACGCGCCAGGGTCACATTAAGCGCCAGCGAAGCCTCGGCGGCCGGGTTGAATCCGGCGTGGCCTTTGATCCGGAACAGGTGGCCACGGTTGAACCGTGGCATGCCGGCAGAGACGAAGGGCAGGCGCTCGATCGACTCCTGGTCGAGCATGTTTAGATCACGCAGTTCGATCGATAAGCCTTGCTGCATCAGCGATATCCGTCCCGGTACAGTGCCTGGCTTGAACGATTCCGGGACATGGTTAAACGGCCCGCGCGAGAACACGGCCAACACCTGTTCGTTGGGCTTGATTGCCGTCAGTAGCTGCTGATAGAGAGGGTCACCCAGCAGGTTGCGGCCGATGATCGGGGCGTTGAGGTAGGCGAAGTAGATCTCGCTGAACAGCAGGCTATCTTCAGTGTGGTGGTCAGAACCATCGTCGGCAGCTAAGTAGGTATCGTCATTTTGATCCAGCACCAGCTCGGCGTAACTGTCCAGCGACTGGCCCAGCTTAGCCTCGGTGTCGCTGCGCGATACGCGCCAGCGCTGCAGGTAACCGCGTTGCAGCAGTTGTTCGCCGGTTAACGGCTCATACAGATCAGTTTTAGGCTGAGCGGCAACCGGTAGCGCGAATCCTTCGAGCTTATGACGGGCTACCTGCAGTGCTGTCGATAGAACCGTGTCGTTGATGATGATCACCGATACGGTCGCCTTGGTAACGCCGTCGATATAGACCGGTCCACCGCCGTGATCGGTATCCCCCGAGCGATTGCTGGCGTGGCCCGAACCGATGACCAGTGGATCGCTCAGCGAACGGCCTTTATATTGCGCCACAAAGTCGAACAGCGGCTGTTGCCCTAATCCGTGCAGGAACACGGGTTCGTGGTGATCGAGGACCTTGACCCCGCTAAAACGTCCTTCGGTGTCGAGACCGACCATAAGCTTGATCGGCTTGCCGGCAAACCCAGCCAGATCGCTCAGGTCGGTCGATTGGTAGGCGTAGCCCAGCAGTTGCTGCAACTGGTAGACCGGGTAGACCGGGAAATCGCTCAGCTTGGCCTCGATCCGCGTGGCCTTGGGAAACAGCGACTGGATCACTGGCAAATAGCTGGCGCGATCCGCAGCTGCTGCGTCTAGCGGCGTGGTAGCGGCCTCTGTCCATGCTGGCAGCCATAGCAGCCACAGCAGTAGCGCAATAATGAGTCGGTATCCGGCCGAACGTTGATGGCGAGCGGCTGACATGAATGCGGCGATAACTCGCTCCCGGCCAAAGCCAGTCAATAAGAGGGACAGGGTCTGGCTCAAAGACTAAACCGATCGCCAATCACAACAATGCGACTTCGGCTCTGGATTGCTACGACTTAAGGGCTAGCGCAGTGCCCATAGTCGGAAGGGATAGGGCTTGTTGATCAGAAACGGAGTACGACCGATGGGCTAGTCCATCGCAAGCCGGCAAGCGTAGAGGGAGCCGGTGCGGATGATGCGCGACCAAAGGGTTTGTCAAAAACGCGCAAAGGACGATATGCCTGCCCCCACTCAATTCTCAATACTGCTCCCGACGTTTTATCCATCAATCTGTTTGGGGCCAAACAATGAAAAATAATAAGTGGTTGAACAAAGCTGTACCGGCACTGGTATCGACAGCTGCCGTGATGGCAATGAGTACACAGGCTGGCGCGGCAATCACCCTGTATGAAGCCGATAACACCAACTTTGCTGTCGATGGCTTGCTCAATACCTTCCTGGTCAGCACCGAAGAGAAGACCGCCACCACCACCAACAACCAGTCGCGGGTGATGATGGGGTTTCTACCCAACTATATCGGCTTCAACTTCGCCAAGCAGGCGGGTGATCTGAAGCTGGGTGCCCGTTCATCGTTCTGGGTCACCATCAACGACAGCGATCCGACCCGGACCAGCGACGCCAGCCATGGCGTCACCGACACCGGTATCGATGTGCGTCAGTTTTACGCCACGGTCGGTTCTAGCTGGGGTGAGGTGTTAATCGGTAAAGATTTCGCATTGTTCAACCGCAGCAACATTCTGGGCGACGAGATGCTGTTGGGCTACGGTCAGACCCATACCGTCACCTCCGATGCCAGCAATGTCTCGTTCGGTAATATCGGTGCCGGTTATCTGTATCCATTTCCTGTCTCGCAGGTGACCTACCGCAGTCCGGCTAGCGGAGGTTTCCAGGTCGCTGTGGGTCTGCTCGACCCGAACAAAAGCTCGGCGACTTCGGAAGAAAGTACGCCGCGGATCGAAGCCGAAGCCACGTTTGGCGGTGAGTTTGACGGTGGCAGCTATAAGCTGTGGTTGGGTGGCATGACCCAGTCCTCTGAAGAGCCCAGCGGCGCTTCCAAGGTCGACTCTGACGGTATCTCCTACGGCGCCAACGTCAAGATTGCCGGACTGTCGATCAGCGCTTCTGGGTTTGATGCCAGCGGTGTCGGCGCTGCCGGTCTGGGCAACTTTGTTACCAGCGACAATGCCGATGTCAAAGGTTACCTGGTGCAGGGATCCTATAGCTTTG
>JBFFKD010000346.1:0-3528 GCA_041555595.1 Motiliproteus sp. | reverse complement strand
CCCGTACGACCCGATTCATAGACAGACGCCATCGATGACAATAAAAACCGACAATATCGGGCGCGTTACTGGAAGCTACGTCATACACATAAAAAACCCCGATCCTTTTCAGGATCAGGGCGTGGCAAATAGGTCCACCAGAGATAGGATGTCCGGGTTATCGAGACAATCCAACGAGTCAGAAACATCTAACGGAGCGACTCTGACCACAGCACCGATGCGCAATACAGTCGGCAACCGGTCACAGCCGCACCTAACGGGACTTAGAAGAAACCTAGCGGGCTAGTGCTGTAGCTAACCAACAAGTTCTTGGTCTGCTGATAATGATCCAGCATCATCTTGTGGGTCTCGCGACCAACACCAGACTTCTTGTAGCCACCAAAGGCAGCATGAGCAGGGTAGGCATGGTAGCAGTTAGTCCAAACCCGGCCGGCTTCGATAGCACGACCCATGCGGTAGGCACGGTTCATATCGCGGGTCCACAAACCAGCCCCTAAGCCAAACTCGGAATCGTTGGCGATCGCCAGCGCTTCGGCTTCGTCCTTAAAGGTAGTAACACTGACCACTGGACCGAAGATCTCTTCCTGGAACACGCGCATCGAGTTATCACCCTTGAGAATGGTCGGCTCAACGTAATAACCGCCACCAAACTCGGCACCGACCTCAGCCGCCTTACCACCAATCAGCACCTCGGCACCTTCGTTCTTGCCGATCTCCAGGTAACTCATGATACGGTCGAACTGCTCTTGTGATGCTTGCGCACCGACCATAGTATCGGTATCGAGTGGGTTGCCACGCTTGATCGCAGCGATCCGCTCGATCACCAGGCCGATAAACTTCTCATAGATCGACTCCTGCACCAGCAGCCGTGATGGACAGGTACAAACCTCACCCTGGTTGAAGAACGCCAGAACCGCGCCTTCGACACACTTGCTGATGTAATCCTCCTCCTGATCCAGTACATCTTCGAAGTAGATATTGGGAGACTTGCCGCCCAGCTCGACGGTCGATGGAATAATGTTTTCAGCCGCACATTTCATGATATGGCTACCGATCGGAGTGGAACCGGTAAAGGCGATCTTGGCGATTCGCTTACTGGTCGCCAGTGCCTCACCGGCCTCTTCGCCGTAACCATGGACGATATTCAGCACCCCGGCAGGCAACAGATCACCGATGATCTCCATCAACACAATGATCGACATCGGTGTTTGTTCAGCAGGCTTTAGGATGACACAGTTACCGGTAACCAGCGCCGGTGCTAGCTTCCATGCAGCCATCAGCAGCGGGAAGTTCCAAGGGATAATCTGTCCAACCACCCCCAATGGCTCGTGAAAATGATAAGCAGCTGTGTTCTCGTCGATCTCAGCTACGGTTCCTTCCTGAGCACGGATACAACCGGCGTAGTAACGGAAGTGATCAGCTGACAGAGGCACATCGGCCGCTAGCGTTTCGCGCACCGACTTGCCGTTATCCCAGGACTCAGCCACTGCCAGCTTTTCCAGATTGGCTTCGATCCGATCGGCGATCTTCAGCAAAATATTGGAACGCTCGGTCACCGAAGTTTTGCCCCAGGCCGCTTTGGCGGCATGGGCTGCATCCAGCGCTTTTTCAATATCGGCAGCACAAGAACGTGGGATCTCGGCGATCACCTCACCGGTGATCGGCGTAGTATTAGAAAAGTAGCGACCTTCAACCGGGGCCACAAATTCACCGCCGATGTAGTTGCCGTAACGCTGCTTAAAAGAGACAGCGGCTCCCTCAGAGCCTGGATTTGCGTAGATCATATCGGTACCTTTTTGTTATTAGTGAGTCGCGTTTGTGCCCCACTCGATTGAGCGGCTTGACCTGAGATCTATACCTCGACCTCAAAGCCAAGCTCTAAACCTGAGTTCAAAAGAGCAATTCCGTGTGATCCTGCCGCTGGATTGATCAAAACAGCCTGTTCAGCGCACATAGATTTCTCATTCATAGTACGAACTGGCGAGCCAAGTCAGAATGCTACTTTGGCGCGCAAAAAGTAGTTCGTTGGTAGTAAAGACGAGTGACCTAGAGGGGCTGCTGCTAACAACGTGGGGGAAAGGATCCCCCGCTACAGTGAACTCTCAGCGTCGCTGCGACGTATCAGCACAGCGAGGCCAAAGTAGAAACCAACAACGCTAAAGATGACAAAATATCAAAAAAGTAGACAAACAATATATTGCTGATAAAACAGATCGTATGTTAAGTTTTCATACAACCGATAATTATAAGAAGACAACCATGCAATACAGCGACTTATCCGATCAACCGTCGGTAATCCGACCACTGTTTCAACTCAAGGATGAGTTAACTGAAGCCCTCTATCAGGGCCATAGCCATACCATTATCTGGCCAACCCTTAAGCGCCTTGAACAGTATGCCCAAGGCAATGCCAACGAACTCCACCATTGGCTGATTACTAAATTTGAGTGCCAAGATAAAACTCGACAGCACTACCAGCAACTGATCCGCCAGATTCAGGATTGGGCCGATGACTACCATACCGGCTGCAATATCTTGACGGCCGAAATCATCCATTTCATCCGGCGCTGGACCCAACTGTGAGGTAGGGTAAGAGGCGTTGAGCAACGCCTTCAGAGTTACCACCAAAAACGGTAGCAGATGGCCTTAAGCTTTATGCTCGCGCGCCAGATACTCGTGCGATTGCATCTCCAACAAGCGGCTAGTCGTGCGCTCGAACGGAAACTCAAGCTGACCGCCAGCGTATAGCTCCTGTAATGGCACCGCGGCAGAGAGGATCAGCTTGACGCCACAATCATAAAACTCATCGATGAGATTAATAAACCGGCGTGCTTGGTCGTCCAGATCATTGCCTAATTGGGGCACATTGGAGATCAGCACCGCGTGGTAGAGTTTTGCCAGTTCGATGTAGTCGTTTTGCGATCGAGGGCCGTCGCACAAGGCGTCGAATTCAAACCAAACCACGTCATCACAATTACGGCGACTATGGATTGGGCGGCCGTTGACCTCCAACAGCAAGCCGTTTTTGGCAGCGGCCAGATCCGGTGCCAAGCTCTCAAAACTGGCATTGAGGCTGGTATCGGCATCATCATCAAGCGGGTAGTGATAAAGCTCGGCTTGCTCCAAGGCCCGTAGCCGATAATCGATCCCGCCGTCGACATTGATTACATCGGTGTACTGGTTCAGCATCGCGATCGCCGGCAAAAAACGCGCCCGCTGCAGGCCGTTCTCGTACAATCGATCGGGGACAATATTGGAGGTCGCCACCAGCGCAACACCGTGACCGAACAACTTCTCCATCAGGCCACCGAGAATCATCGCATCGGTAATGTCAGACACGAAAAACTCATCGAAGCAGATCACCTCGGCCTCGCTGGCGAGCTTGCCGGCGACCAGGTCAAGTGGATTCTTCTCCCCTTCCAGCAACGTCAGCTCAGCATGCACCCGCTGCATAAACCGATGAAAATGGGTTCGCATCTTAGTCGGGAATGGCAGCGCATCGTAGAACACATCCATCAGATAGGTCTT
>JBFFKD010000345.1:0-3532 GCA_041555595.1 Motiliproteus sp. | reverse complement strand
GGCTTGTTAATACATATTATCGTGACCCAGTCACAGTGAACGAGGAGCATAGGCGCAACCCTAGGCGGCTGCTACGCGAACATTTCCGAAATCGTATGGGTGGCAGGTGCCTAGCGAGATCGCAGCGACTTGACTTATATCATTTCAGAGCTAGGGTTAATTAACAGGTTTTTGTAGGGACGCTGTACTAGCGAAAGCTAAGTGAAGGAATACCGCCCATTTATTTGTCTTGATGTTGAGGTGGCCCATGATCCCTAAAGCTCTTTATGAAACCCTTCCTGCCTTATACATTCTTTGTGGGCTAGCCGTTCTGTTTAACCTTGATCATACCTTAGGCACCATGTCTGGTTTAATCTTAGTCACGCTCTCCATGATGGTTTCTATTATGCGCTACAACTACAGGCGAGCAGCGTAGCCAAACTAAGTTTGAGTTCAACACCACAGCTGTTAAGGGGCTGTTCAAAAAGGGATTGAGCCCTTTATTGAGCAAGGAAAAATCAATGTAGCCTATAGCATGATCTTTGATGAGCATTTGAAAATACTCTATGTGTAACGTGCGGATTTCGTTTCGACCTCTTTGAACATTGCTACTACGCCATTGCCCGATTTGTCTAATAAAAGGCTTATATATATGTAAATGCCCTATAGATGAATATACCCGTCATATGTTGGTGCTAAACGGTCGTAAGAATATCCATGCATTTATTAATCAGACCATCCGAAAGATGGCTAACAACCCTGTATGGATCGCTGCTCAGGAACAGTTCAGCATCGCTGAATACCGAGTAACAGCTTTTAAAAAGTTTGGCGATGATCAAAAGCTTTACGATAAAGGCTTGGCGGATCGACAAGACAAGCAATAATCCTGAAACTCCAGACTAGAAATCTATTGTTTTTGTTGAGCAAGTACCAGTGCCTACTCTAGGTACAGCGGTTCCTGCTTGTAGCACCTCGAGCGTCTCCTTTAGCCATCAACGGAGATCAAATTAACTAGGGGTGAAAAGCATCCTTAGTGCTCCAAACGGATACACAGCTCCTCTCTATCTATGATTTCGGCCTATGCCTAACTCGGTATATAATCGTTTTTTATCTTTATATGGCCCCCTTCCTGAATGACCATCACAACATCAGCACCCTCCTCTCCCACTGAGCCCAACCGCCGCTTCTCGGTTGCGCCTATGCTCGATTGGACCGACAAGCACTGTCGCTACTTTCACCGCCTGTTAAGCCAGCATGCTCTGCTGTACACCGAGATGGTTACCACGGGTGCATTACTTCACGGCGATAGCGATCGATTTTTACACTTCAACGCCGCCGAGCATCCAGTAGCGCTGCAGCTAGGAGGTAGCGACCCAGTGGCCCTAGCCGAGTGCGCTAAAATGGCCGAACAGTGGGGCTACGCCGAAGTGAACCTGAATGTCGGCTGCCCTAGCGACCGGGTCCAGAACGGCATGTTCGGGGCTTGCTTGATGGCGGATCCACAGCGGGTGGCCGATTGTGTAGCATCGATGCAGCAAGCTGTATCGATCCCGGTAACGGTCAAGCACAGGATCGGTATCGACGATCAGGACAGCTACGCGTTTTTATGCCGGTTTATCGATATTGTCAGCGCCGCTGGCTGCAGCAGCTTCATCGTCCATGCCCGTAAAGCAATTTTGCAAGGACTCAGTCCGAAACAAAACCGTGATATTCCGCCGCTTGATTACGACCGAGTCTACCAATTGAAACAGGATTACCCCCAGCTGGAGCTGATCATCAATGGTGGCATCAAAACCTTGGCCGAGTGCGATCAGCACTTGCAACGGCTCGACGGGGTGATGATCGGCCGCGAGGCGTATCAGAACCCTCTGCTTCTGGCCGAAGTCGATCAAGCACTGTTCGCAGGTGAGCCGGTCGACCTGGATGCGATGCTGCTACAGTTGTGCGATTACTGTGAACAGCAGCTGGCTCATGGCGCTCAGCTAGGGTGGATCACTCGCCATATCTTGGGGCTCTATCAAGGGCAGCCCGGCGCGCGCCGTTTTCGCCGTTTTATCAGCGAAAATGCCTTTAAGCCTGGCGCAGATGTTACAGTACTCAAGCAAGCTCTGGCGCTGATCAAGCCCGACCTGTTCGCCGCCTGATTCCAGATAGATAACCGATGCGGCAGCACCGCCATTTATGTACAGACAATAGAGAGACCCGGAATGTCTAACCTGCTCGAACAGCTCAAATCCATGACCACTGTAGTTGCCGATACCGGTGAGTTCTCGGCTATTGAGCGCTATATGCCTGAAGATGCAACCACCAACCCCTCGTTGCTGCTTAAAGCGGTGCAACAGGATGAATACCGGCCGCTGCTCGATCAAGCGCGCAACTGGGTCGAGCGGCAGAATTTGAACGAAACCGCAGCGCTACACCTGATGACCGACAAACTGGCGGTCAACTTTGGCGAGCAGATCCTCAAGGTAATTCCAGGCCGGATCTCAACCGAAGTCGACGCTCGGTTATCATTTGATACTCAGGCTACCATTGAGCGCGCACGCGGTCTGATTCGTTTGTACGACGAAGCTGGAATCGACAAGAACCGGGTATTGATCAAGATCGCTTCGACCTGGGAAGGGATTCAGGCGGCGCGCCAATTAGAGAGCGAAGGGATCAATTGCAACCTGACCTTGCTATTCGGTTTTGCCCAGGCGGTAGCCTGTGCTGAAGCAGGCGTTTACCTGATCTCGCCATTCGTGGGTCGTATTCTAGATTGGTACAAGCAATCGACCGGGCGTGACAGTTACCCAGCGGCGGAAGATCCAGGCGTGCTTTCGGTACAGCACATCTACAACTACTACAAGCAACATGGCTACGACACGGTGGTGATGGGTGCCAGCTTCCGCAACAGCGATGAAATTCTAGAACTGGCGGGTTGTGATCGACTGACTATTAGTCCCGCGCTACTCGATGAACTGGCTTCAACCTCAGGCACACTTGAGCGCAAGCTAGATAGCTCAGCGACTGGCGAAGCACAGCCCAAACTGAATCTGTCCGAAGCCCAATATCGCTGGATGATGAACGATGACGCGATGGCCACCGAGAAGCTAGCCGAAGGGATCCGTAACTTTACGATTGATCAACTCAAGCTCGAGGCACGGCGGCGTGGTGAAGATGTCATCGATCTCGGCTTCGGCAACCCCGACATACCCTCTCCGCCCGCGGTGGTCGCCAAGCTCGTCGAGTCCGCCCGCAAGGAGCACAACCATCGCTACTCGTCGTCACGGGGCATCCCCAATCTGCGCAAAGCCGTGGCCGACAGGTATCAGCGTCGTTTCGGGGTCACCCTCGATCCCGAGACAGAGGTGATCAACACGATCGGTGCCAAGGAGGGATTGGCCCACCTCATGTGGGCACTGGTTCAGCCGGGCGACGCGTCCCCGCGGGCTTGTCGCTACGGATCACGCTTCGGGCGCCGCTCGTCTTCTGAACGCCTGTCGACGCCCAGGGGGTCATCCTCCGCGTAATTGCGGCGATCCTCGGAGCTGCCGACGATGTCCAGGTCGAT
>JBFFKD010000344.1:0-3532 GCA_041555595.1 Motiliproteus sp. | reverse complement strand
GGTGATGGTGTCTGGGTTAGCGGTACCTTGGGTGATGCGATGGCTGGGCTCGATCAGCTGCAACACGCCGACCAACCGGATCCATACTTGCTGGGCCGATTCTATAGGCCGAGTGCACGGATCGAACTGGGGCTGGCGCTTCGTGGGATCGCCACTAGTGCGCTGGATATCTCTGACGGCTTGTTGGCCGATTTGAATCATCTGCTTAAGTCTGAGCAACTTGGCGCGGTGATTGAGCTGGATCGTATTCCGCTCTCAAAGGCACTGTCGTCGAACTATTGTCAGCAGCAAGCGCGCGATTGGGCACTGGCTGGTGGTGAAGATTTCGAACTGTGCTTTACCGTTCCGGTTGAGCGAGAGGCTGAACTACAGAGGCGGCTGAGCCGGTTGGATGTTCGCTGTAGCCGGGTTGGCCGAATTAGCGCTGAACCTGGGTTGGTCGGTCTGAGTCCTGACGGACAGCGATCTGTTCTGACCGCCAGCGGTTATCGCCACTTTTAGTACTACTGTTAGTGCGACGGTTAGTACTACCGTTTAGCGTTACAGCTCGTGTGATGATATTGACAGCACCCAGAGTGCTCTTACAACAGACTACGGAGCACTGTCTTGTCCCTGCCTCGACCTAACTGGCGTAACCCGATTCACCTAGCCGCCTTTGGCTTTGGCAGCGGCGCTCCGCGTCGTGCCCCCGGAACCTGGGGAACCTTGGCGGCAATCCTGCCATACCTGCTGTTGCGCGAGTTACCGCTGGTCGGTTTTATGGCGGCGATTTTAATCGCCTTTGTGATCGGGGTGTATCTGTGCGGGCGTACGTCGCGTGATTTGGGTGTCCACGATCACGGCGGAATTGTCTGGGATGAGTTTGTTGGACTGTGGATAACCTTGATTCTGGTGCCGCCGGGTTGGGGCTGGCTGCTACTGGGTTTCGTGCTATTCAGGTTCTTCGATATCCTCAAACCACAGCCGATCCGCTGGGCCGATAAGCATGTTTCGGGCGGTTTCGGCATCATGATCGACGATGTGTTGGCCGGACTCTACGCCCTGATTGTATTGCAGCTATGTGCCTATTGGTGGGCGTGATCGGTGCGGTAGCACTTAGTCACTGTTTTTAGGGCTAAGACCGAGAATACTAAGCCAGTGCCTACCGTCGAGCAGATTGGCCAGCGCGTAGGCAAAGTGGCTGAACGCGCAAGCGGTCATGATCTGGCGGACAGCTTGTTGATCCTGGCTATCCATCGGGGCGATCTGCTTGAGCATCGGCAGGGCAAACTGAAAACCGGCCTGCCATTCGATCGGCACCATCACCAGATGCACCATGGCGCCGGTTAGCATGCTGACCACGGCGCAAAACAGTAGCAGCCCTCCCAGGCCAGGTATGGCAATCGCGACTAAGGGAGCCAACAACAGCGCCCCCGACCCCATCCGTTCCCCGTGTTTAGCCAGCGTCAATAGCCCTTGTCGGTAGCTGCTAAGACGGTGCTTTTTTTTATCCTGCATCGCATGTCCGAGCTCAAAAGCGGCACGAACCAATGCTGTCAGGCTACGGTTGTTCATGGTGCCGTCGGTCAGGCAAACGCTTTTGGTGGTAGGATCGTAATGGCTACGGTCACCGGCGCGTGTCAGCTGAACCTCGTCGAGGTGCAGTTTGGCCAGTTGACGATTGACCAGCTCGCCGCCGGTTCCGGGTAGATCCTGGCGACCTTGGTTATGCTTGAAGAAGATATAGCGGGCCCAGATCTTGGGTGCTGCCAGTAGTAAGATCAGAGCCATCCCGAAAATAAGTGTGTTCATGGTGGTCACCGAGGCCGGATGATGGGGTTAGACTTTAGTATATATAGCAGATGCCGAAGAGGTATTTCTGCGCGGTGCTGATTTATTCATCAACTGGATTCGCCAAGGGGCCCCGGACATTGCTAAAATGCAGCGCCGTTTTCATTTGGAATCACTAACGTGTCAGTCAGTTATATTGCCTCTTCTAAACTCCCCACCCCGTGGGGCACGTTCACCATGCATGGTTTTGAAGACCAGCAGACCGACAAGGAGCATGTCGTATTGACGCTGGGGACAGTTGATACCGACCAGCCGGTGTTGGCTCGAATCCATTCAGAGTGCCTGACCGGTGATGCCTTGTTCAGCATGCGCTGCGATTGCGGTTTCCAGCTACAGGAAGCGATGAAACGGATCTCTGAGAACGGTCGTGGCGCGATCCTGTACCTGCGCCAAGAGGGCCGTGGTATCGGCCTGCTGAATAAGATCCGTGCTTACCATCTGCAAGATCAGGGGGCCGACACCGTCGAAGCCAATGAGCAGCTGGGCTTTGCCGCCGATCTTCGCGATTACAGTATCTGCAAAGTGATGTTGGAGCATCTGGGGATCAAAGCGGTCAAATTGATGACCAATAACCCGCGCAAAGTCGACGCGATTCGCCAGTGCGGTGTCAACGTTGTTGAGCGAGAGCCGTTGCAGGTCGGTAAGAATTCGCACAACGTAGACTATCTGGCAACCAAAGCCGACAAGCTTGGCCATATGATGACCGAGCACCATTTCAAAGATGACGCCGACTCCTGAATCGGCCGTTTTATCTCGTTAGTTCTCATTTGTGACTCAAGGTGGCAGCTGCTGCTACCTTGAAGGCGACCGTTCTCTGCTCTCGATGATCTGGTGATACTTCTGCGCAACAACTGCGAAGCAAGGAGTTTCACCGATCAACCAGCAACAGCTCGACCAGCTGCAACGCAGAGTTGGCCGTTCGTCGATTGAAGCAGCCGCTTAGCGAGGCGGATCTGGGTCGGTTGAAGCGGGCTGCCTTGGAGCGTGAAGGACGCTGGTACCACCTGGGATTTGATTTCGATTCACCCAGGCAGTTTTGTTCCAAGTGTGTTTATCAAGTCTTCCGTGATGCGCTGGGGATCGAGCTGGGAGCGGTGCAGACCTTACAGCAATTGCTCGAGCAGAATCCTCAAGCCAGCGTTGGCTTTTGGCGAGCCTGGTTTCTGGGAGTGATCCCATGGCAGCGTCGCACGGTGACCCCGGCGAGTCAGTTGGTTGATCCGCAACTAGATACGGTATTATCGACCGTAGCGCGGTAGAGAGGGGCCGCGGCGATTGATATGACCGCGTGGAGCCTGGCAAGAGTCGCTAAGGTTGTCGTTCCAATAACGACTGCAGCAGGTCGGGTTGGTCGAAGTAGCGGCGGTTAGCAAAGCCGATCGCATGCTGTCCCCAGACTCGCATCGCACCCGGCGAGTCGACCCCCATCGGCCATAGCAACCAGCGCTCCAATCGCTCGGTGCCGGCTACCAGACCATTGGGGGAAAACAGATTACGGTGACCACGCAGGGACGGCAGGCTGCGTAGTCGTTGGTAGTGGTCGAATCGGTAGCGGCTGGTTTGGGGGTGATCTGCCTTGCGGTTGTTGAATTCAGCGCTTGGTGGGCTTATGACTTGTGGCTCTGTCTCTTGTCCCCCTATCCCTTGTAAAAAGTGATCCTGTCCGGTCAGCTGCAGTACCGTTCGCCGTTCAGTGCGTTTG
>JBFFKD010000343.1:0-3539 GCA_041555595.1 Motiliproteus sp. | reverse complement strand
TGCACAAATCTGAAGACTGGCTGGTATTTCCCCATGAGCTAAACGGTTTGACCCGTGAAGAGGTGATCGCCAATAAGCCGGGGCTGCAGGCGATCTTCGACGAATACAAGATCTGAACAACGCAACAACGGCACAACCAAGCCTCGCATATGCGGGGCTTTTTATTAGCTTTAGGTGTCACTCCGGCAACCATTTTTGATCAAGATATACCAATCCCACCTAATCCCGACACCTGATGGCATTGACCGCATCAGATTAACGGCTCTAGATGACTGCCAGAACGCAGCAACAGGCTGACTCCCCTTCCACAACCCGTTATCATTGCCCCCCATTTTCAGATCAAGCGAGTCAGCCAAGGAGCCCCGCATGCCACAGTTCGATAACGTCTCCATCGTTAAGCAAGCCAACGTCTATTTCGATGGTAAAGTCACCAGCCGCGCAGTGCTGTTCGCCGACGGCAGTAAGAAAACTCTCGGTATCATGATGCCCGGCGATTACGAATTCGGTACCGAGCAGGCCGAATTGATGGAGATCATGGCCGGTGAGCTGGAGGTACTATTACCTGGCCAAACCGAATGGCAGAAAATTGTCGGCGGCCAGTCCTTCAACGTTCCGGCCAACGCTAAATTTAGCTTGCGAATCAAGCAGATTACCGATTACTGCTGTTCTTACCTGTAATCACTGCTATGGCAGCCGTTTTAACAACCGCTGCCACGACCGTTGTGATAATCCAAGCCTATCGTTACCCAGAAGAGTCGCTGCAATGAGTTCGCTGAAAGACCAACTACTCAATGCCGGACTGGTGAACAAGAAACAGGTTCAGCAGGCCAAAAAGCAGAAGCACAAACAAAAGCAGACCGGCCAGAGCACGGCAGATCAGGAGGCTCGCCAACGAGCCGAGCAAGCCAAGGCTGATAAAATTGCCAAGGATCGCGAACTCAACCTGCAACGCAAACTGGCGGCCGAGCAGAAAGCTATTGCGGCTCAGATCAAGCAATTGATCGAGTCCAACCAGGTCCACTGCAGTGACGGTGAAGTGGCGTATAACTTCACCGACGGCAGTAAAATCAAACGGCTGCACCTGACCGAACTACTGATCACTCAGCTCAGTCGTGGCCTGCTGGCGATTGTCAGACTGGATCAAGGTTATGCGCTGGTACCAGCAAAAGTTGCCGAACGGATCGCCCAACGCGATGCCAGTATCGTCTTGGTCCATCATGATCCTTCGGTCGAAGCGGAAACGGATGAAGACGATCCCTACGCCGACTACCAGATTCCCGACGACCTGATGTGGTAGTTCAGCAGATGCGCAACGGAGAGTGCCAATGAACCTGATGCTGACAGACCTATTATGGTGGTTTGGTCTGGGGCTACTGGCATACAGCTGGTGGCATGGCCGGGGCTTGAAAGACGGTGCTCTGCGGGCGGTCAAACAACACTGCGACGAACAGGAACTGCAATTATTGGATCAGACTCTGATCTTGAGCAGTTTTCGACCGCAACTCAGCCGCGACAGCCTGCTGTGCTTACGGCGGCGCTACCGATTTGAGTTTTCAGCCACCGGCGATGAGCGCTATCAAGGGATCATCACACTGGTCGGCAAACGCATTCAGTCGATCCAACTGGATCCACACCGGATGCCGCTGTAAAGCAAATTAGCGGTGTTCAACAACATAAACAGGAAAGATAAATATTCGGCGCCGGAGGACTCCCACGCCGAATCGATAGGACTGCTAGTGCTTAGTGATTACAGCCTTCACCGTGAACATGACCATGTTCCAACTCGTCGGCAGTGGCATCGCGAACCAGCATCACTTCCACTTTAAAATTCAGCGTCTGACCGGCAAGCGGGTGGTTTCCATCGACGGTGACTTCGTCACCTTCAACCTTGGTCACTTCAACCGATACCGGACCGCCGGCAGTGCTGGCCTCAAATCGCATGCCGACACTGATCTCTTCGACACCGGCAAACGCATCACGCGGCACGGTCTGAATCATCTCTTCAACGACCGCACCGTATCCCTCTTCCGGTGCCACACTGACCTCCAACTTATCGCCCTGCTGCTTGGTTACCAACTCCTTCTCTAATCCTGGAATCAGGTTACCGTGGCCGTGTATATAAGCAAGCGGCTCGGCGCCATCAGAGCTATCGAGCACCTCTCCACCACTGTTAGTTAGGGTGTAGTGAATCAGTGCTACTTTGTTGTCAGAGATTTGCATATCAGCATCCCAGTTGTTAAAAAAGAGCCACAGGGTAACGACTTTAACTGGCGCTGAAAAGTCATCGACAATCGATTCAAAACAAGCACCATAAATTCGTTCCACACAGACCCGCACAGCGACAACGTTATTGATATTTAAATCAACATTGCACCCGATCCAATGGCCGCTATATGATAGAGGCCTATGAGGATCCGCTGTATGCCCGTTTCAAAGACCCCATCCGATTTCACATCAACATCCGCACTACAATCCAAATCAACATCAATGCCAGAACAGATGTCAGCCAAACGCCAACAGGTGTTCGAACAACTCGGCCTGATTCCCTACCTACAGCAACGCCAGACCCTGACACTAACCGAGCTTCCGTTGCACTGCGAATGCTACCTGCACAGCGACGATGCCCCATGGATTGTGTTCATTCCGGGCATCGGCACCTACAGCGAGCTGTATTGCGAGATGCTTGCCAAGCTGTCACAACAAGAATTTAACTGCCTCAGCGTCGACCTGCCCGGCCATGGTTATTCCGGCGGCGATCGCGGTGATTACCGGCTCGATAGCTTGTTGCAGCAGCTAAACCTGGTACTCGATTATATCGAGCAGAACTATTCAGGACCGATCGGCCTGTTAGGTTGTTCGATTGGATCACGCATCGCGCTCGCACTCACCGAGCAAGATAAACGAGTAAAGGCATTGATGTGCCATACCCTGTTCATCAACGAACTCGCTCCTGACATGTTCCACAGCATGGGCTGGCAGGCCCTGTCACTCAGTTGCCAGTTTATGCCGGGGATGAAGGTCGATTTCCGTACCTTTATCGATGTCGATAACCTGCTTAGCCACAATCCGATGGGCGAATTTGCCCGGCATGACAGCAAACTGGTGTGGAACTACCCGATAGCGACACTCGAGAGCGTCTACAACGCACCCAGCAAAATTCTTCATCAAACACTAGGAATCCCTGCCGCTATTATTATTGGCGAGAGAGATGATGTCCTCTATCCGGCCTACATTCGCCGGTTAATCGACCAAAGCGCTCAGCCGTTCGACCTGTTCGAGGTCGAAGGCGCCGCTCATATGCTGCCGTTCGATCAGGTCGATACGACCGCCGACACCTGCGCTCAATGGTTTAACGAAGCCTTTGGTCGATGACAGCAGCGGTGTAATGCTATGCGAACGCCAGACAAACAGCAGGGCCTGCTCGGCTTACCACTGTGATCAACCATCTAGGGAGAGGATGAATCGATGTATCGAGTCGCTTGGTTGGCCCTAACCGCAGCCCTGGTTACCGGTTGCGGGCCTTCGTTTGAAGCCGAGTA
>JBFFKD010000342.1:0-3541 GCA_041555595.1 Motiliproteus sp. | reverse complement strand
TGGTTGGAGTTGGCTCGCGGTTTGAAACGGGATGGTTTTGTCATCTATCTGTTTTTACTGTCTTTATATTTATTAGCAGGGCTGCCAGTCCGGTTTTTTTTGTTGGGTTTGGATTCAACGCCGAAATGATTGTTTCGATTCGGTCTGTGTGGCTCGATCTAGGTTTATCTGCCTCGTAGCTGGTACTAGCTTGATGGCCGATGTGGCCATGACTAATATATTGAGGGTTGGTCGACAACCCTGAACATCAGGAGATATTAACAATGGCTACTCGCCCTGCCTCCGTCGCGGGTATCTTCTACCCGGCCCAAGGCCAAGTCTTACAGCGCCATCTCGATGCTTACCTGCTCGATAGCCCTTGCCAGCAGCAACAAAGTCGTTGCCCCAAGGTGTTGGTCGTGCCTCATGCCGGCTATAAGTATTCCGCCTCGATCGCCGCCAGCGCATATAATCAACTACAGCCGTTCGGCAAGCAGATTAAACGGGTGGTGCTGCTTGGACCGGCTCATCGAGTGCCGCTCGACGGCATCGCACTGCCCGATAGTGACCGCTTTGCGACCCCGTTGGGTGAGGTGGAGATCGATGCGCAGTTGCGGGCCATGGTCGCTGACCTACCGCAGGTTGTCTGCTGGCAGCAAGCGCATGCTGATGAACATAGTCTGGAGGTGCAGCTGCCTTTTCTGCAGCAGCTGCTTGCTGATTTCACTCTGTTACCGCTGGTGGTGGGACGCTGCCCCGCTGAACAGGTTCAGCAGCTATTGGATCTGGTGTGGGGCGGCGATGAAACACTGGTCGTGGTCAGCTCAGACCTGAGTCATTACCTTAGCTACACACAGGCATGCCGGGTCGATCGGAGTACCAGTGAGCAGCTATGCCAACTCAGAGGTAGTCTGACTGGCGAGCAGGCTTGCGGTTGCTATGCCCTCAACGGTTTGATGGCGCAGTTACGTCAGCGGGGAATGGCGGTCGAACTACTGGATCTGCGTAATTCTGGCGATACCGCCGGAGATCATCAGCGGGTGGTTGGTTATGGCGCCTTCGCGGCCTATTGATCGGAGCGCTGATCGCTGTGCAGGTGAGTCGACGGTAGATGCGTCTACCGCGTTGACCCTCGAGCAGCAACGACAGTTGCTAGCGATTGCTCGTGCGTCGATCGCACATCGACTCGACGGGCGGCATCCGGTGGCCGATTTGGGGCGCCTTCCCGAGGCATTGGATCGACCATGCGGTTGTTTTGTGACCTTAAGGCTGGTGGCTGCGAAGGCGGGTGCTGATAGCTTGCGTGGCTGTATTGGTACGCTGGTGGCCGAGCGACCATTGAGCGAGGCGGTGGCTTATTTTGCCGAGCAGGCGGCTTTCCACGACCCGCGCTTCGAACCGCTAAGCCTCGATGAGTTGGACCAGGTCGGCATCGAGATCTCATTGTTGTCGAGCTTGACGCCGTTGCCGGTCGCCTCTGAGTCAGAGCTATTGCAGCGGTTGCGTCCGGGTATCGACGGTCTTTGGCTGGAGGCCGGATCGCAACACGCCACCTATCTGCCGCAGGTGTGGCAGCAGTTATCGGACCCCCGGCAGTTTGTCGACAGTCTCAAGCGTAAGGCGGGTCTTAAATCCGATAGCTGGGATGATGGCTATTGTTGGTCGACTTACCAGGTACAGCATTTTTCCGAGTCGGAATGCTATTGAGTGCGCAATAGTGACCGGTTGCCTATCTGCCAGCCAGCCGGAACTTAGCACTGTGCGACTCAAACTCATCTTCGATGACCTTGCTGACGTTGCGGGTTATCATGACGCAATTGCCGATCCGTTGTTGTCGTCGCTACCTGTGGCATCAATCCGTTGCACCATTAATCGCTTGAGTGACCGACCGTTGTCATGAGCCGTCATAGTCAGCCCCCGCCAGTCACAATCTTGCCCCAATCAACAGGAAGGGATCACAGTCAAGATCGGTCTGAACAGCGCCGGCAGGGTTTGGAGCACGCGGCGACCGATCCTGATGTAAACGCCGAGTCGGCTTGGGTCGATGTTGTGCATCAGATGGAGGAGGTGTACTCGGATCTGATCAAGTACCAGGTCGAGATCGAGCAGAAGAATCAAGAGTTGGAGCAGGCACAGCAGTTTATCGCCGGGGTGTTAACCTCGATGACCGATATCCTGATCGTCTGCGATCAACAAGGGCTGATCCAGCAGGTCAATCGCTCGTTGGAACAGCTAACCGGAAGAGTCGAATCGGAGTTGATCGGACGGACGATGCTGAGCTTGTTCGCTCCTGCCTCGCAACAGCTGATCAGACAGCAGCAGGCCGCGACCCCGTTTGCCTTTGAGGATTTGGAAGTGCTGTTGCAGGGGCCGGGAACGACTGATCAAGTCAGTGAGATACCATTGGCGATGAATGGTTCGGTGCGACGCGATAATCGTGGCCGCTTGCTGGGAGGGGTGTTGATCGGTCGACCGATCGGTGAACTACGGCGTGCTTATGATCAGCTCAATCGTAGCCATCTGCAGCTCAAACAAGCTCAGCAGCAGTTGGTCGACTCGGAGAAGATGGCATCACTGGGACGGTTGGTGGCGGGTGTAGCTCACGAGCTCAATAATCCGATCAGCTTCGTTTACGGCAATGTCCACTCGCTGATTCGCTACGCCGATAAGATCGGCCAATATCTGGAGCTACTGCACCGGCAGCAGCCCAGTGCCGAGCTGGCTCAGCTGCGGCAGCAACTGCAGATCGATAAGCTGATGGCCGACCTGCCGTCATTACTCGACGGGACCATGGAGGGCGCCGAACGGGTGCGCGATATCGTTATGGATCTGCGCCAATTCTCCTCAGGACAGCAGCAACCGCTCAGCGAGTTTGACCTGGTGCATGTGATTCAAACCGCAGTGCACTGGGTTACCCGCGATGCGGCGATTAAGCTTCGTATCGGCTATGAGCTGCCGCAGCAGCTATTGATACAGGGGCATCCAGGGCAGATCCAGCAGGTGATTATCAACTTGGTGCAAAACGCCGTCGACGCCATGTTGGAGGTCGAACAGCCGCGGCTGGATCTGAGCTTGAAAACCGACTCACGTCGAGTGCTGTTTAGTATCCGTGATAATGGCAGTGGTATCGCCGAACAGCATCTGTCGCAATTATTCGAGCCGTTCTTCACCACCAAACCGGTCGGCCAGGGTACAGGGCTGGGCTTGTCTTTGAGCTATGGCCTGGTGCGTGAGCACGGTGGCCGACTGAGTGGGGTTAATCATACCGGGGGCGGGGCGCTGTTTAGGATCGAACTACCGTTATCATCAGCCGAGCAAGATTCAGAGGCGCCAGCGACAGAGTCCATCACAACCAAGGAGCAACCGTGATGAAAACGCTGCTGTGGCTGCAAGCCAGTGGTTGTGGTGGTTGTACCATGTCATGGCTCAATAGCGAGCAGCCAGATCTGGTTCGGTTGCTGGAATCGGTCGGTATCGAACTGTTGTGGCATCCCTCATTGAGCGAGCATAGTGGTGCTCAAACCCGTCGGTTGCTGGAGCGGATCGAAGCGGGCCAGCAGCC
>JBFFKD010000341.1:0-3556 GCA_041555595.1 Motiliproteus sp. | reverse complement strand
GTGTTTGTTTATGCTCAGGCGGTGGCAGGCCCTAAGATGCCGCTAGCCGTAGCAAAACTGCAGCTGCGTGACCTGCCAACACTAGTCACACTCGATGACTCGATGGCGATGGGGCCAATGGCCAAGCTGTCGTCGGTTGAACAGGTGCAGGTGCGAGCTACCGTGAGTCGATCGGGCACCCCAGGTGCCAAGCCCGGCGATATCCAAGGTGTTGTCAGCCCGGTTAAAGTGGCGGGTAATGATGAACTGATCAAAATTCTTATCAATGAGGTGGTGAAGTAACGTCACCGGCGCGATCAAATTATTGGAACACCAAGATCAGAACCTGATTATCAAAGTTTTTAGAGGTAGTGTCAGATGACTCCAAAACGTAAGAAACGGATGGCCTTCGTCATCGCAGTGGTGGCCGGTGTCAGCATCGCGGTCGGACTGTCGTTATATGCGCTGAATCAGAACATTAACCTGTTCTTTTCACCCACCCAGATCGCCAACGGCGAAGCGCCGGTTGGTCAACGTATCCGTGCCGGCGGCATGGTGGTTGATGGCAGTGTTAACCGGGATCAGAAGACGCTTAAGGTCAATTTTGGTCTGACTGACTATGAGTCCAATGTGACGGTTGAATATACTGGCATCCTGCCTGATCTGTTCCGTGAAGGGCAGGGTATTGTGGCGCAGGGGGCGATGAATGCTAATGGCGTGTTTGTGGCGACCGAAGTGCTGGCCAAGCACGACGAGACCTATATGCCACCCGAAGTTAAAGATGCTCTGGATGCTGCCGGCAAGACTGCCGACGGCCAAGATATCGTTCCCCAGACGACCGGAGGTTAAGGTCAGATGATCCCAGAATTTGGTAACTTTACACTGATTATGGCGCTCTGCCTGAGCCTGGCGCTGGCCGTTGTTCCACTGGTTGGAGCACAGGCGGGCAATGTCCAGATGATGAACTATGCCCGGCCATTGGCCAGCGGCGTGTTCGCGTTTTTAACCTTGAGCTTTTTTTGCCTGTTCTACGCCTTCTGGAGTGATGACTTCTCGGTTGCTTATGTGGCCAATCACTCCAACACCGCGCTGCCGATAGAGTTCAAGCTCAGTGCGGTCTGGGGCGGGCATGAAGGCTCCTTGCTGTTATGGCTGTGGATCCTGAGCTGCTGGACCTTTGCGGTCAGCGTGTTTAGTAAAGATATGCCGCTCGATGTGCTGTCACGCGTGCTCGGAGTGCTGGGTATTATCACCATCGGTTTCGGCCTGTTTGTGGCGATGACCTCGAACCCGTTTTCCCGATATCTGCCCGATTTTCCAGCTGATGGTGCCGACCTCAATCCGTTGTTGCAGGATCCGGGGCTGATCATTCACCCGCCGATGTTGTACATGGGCTATGTCGGTTTCTCGGTCGCTTTCGCCTTCGCGATTGCCGCGCTGATGAGCGGCAAGCTCGATACCGCTTGGGCTCGCTGGGCGCGCCCTTGGACCAATATAGCCTGGGTGTTCCTGACCCTGGGTATCGCTCTGGGCAGTTGGTGGGCTTATTACGAATTGGGTTGGGGCGGCTGGTGGTTCTGGGATCCGGTCGAGAACGCCTCTTTCATGCCCTGGCTGGTCGGTACCGCGCTGGTTCACTCGCTAGCGGCGACTGAAAAACGCGGCGTGTTCAAGAGCTGGACCCTGCTGTTGGCGATCTTTGCCTTCTCATTGAGCCTGCTGGGGACCTTCCTGGTGCGCTCCGGGGTTCTGACCTCGGTGCACGCTTTTGCGTCGGATCCGACTCGAGGCCTGTTCGTACTGGTGCTATTGGCGATTACCGTCGGAGGTTCGCTGCTGCTGTACGCCTTTAAGGCGCCGAGTGTGCAGAGCGAGTCGAGCTTTAGGCTGGTCTCGCGCGAGAGTTTTATCCTGGTTAACAACATCATTCTGACCGTGGTCACGATCACCGTCTTGTTGGGTACGCTGTATCCGCTGATCGTTGATTCGCTGGGACTGGGCAAGTTGTCGGTAGGCCCCCCGTACTTTAACGCCTTCTTCGTTCCCTTTATGAGCTTGTTAACCGCCTTCTTGGGCGTTGGCATGCTGACACGCTGGAAGCAGGGCGCGCCGGGTATGTGGCGGTCGTTGGCAGGAAGTGCGGTGATCTGTGTGATTGTTGGTATCGCCACGCCGTTCCTCTACGACGGCGCACTCGATTGGTGGGCTGCATTGGGCGCAGGCCTGATGGCTTGGGTGGTGTTGGCATCGGTGAAAGATCTGATGGCTAAACTGGCCAACAAACCGGACAAATGGGCCGGTTTGAAAGGGCTACCTCGCAGCTACTACGGCATGATGCTGGCGCATATTGGCGTCGGTGTCACCATCGTTGGTATCACCATGGTGACTCTATACAACGAAGAGCGTGATCTTCGGATGGCGGTTGGCGATAGCGTCGAGCTAGGTAGTTATACCTTTATCTTTAAAGAGATGCGCAAGACCCAAGGGCCTAACTTCACCAGCGACGAAGGTGTGTTCGAACTGCAACTCGATGGTCGTGTCTATAACGAACTGCATCCGCAGAAGCGATTCTATACCACCTCACGTCAGGTGATGACTGAAGCGGATATCGATCCGGGCCTGTTCCGCGATATCTATATCGCCTTGGGTGAACGACTCGACGATGGCTCCTGGGCGGTTCGGGTACAGTTTAAACCGTTCGTTCGCTGGATCTGGTTAGGTGCCATCTTTATGAGTATCGGTGGCATGTTGGCTGCGATGGACAAACGCTATAGTCGCAAGCGTAATCGAGTCGTCGCTAAACCGTCGGTGTGACTGCTGCTTATTAGAGAGATATAGAGAATGAATATGCGTCGTGTATTGTTGTTTTTACCGATTGTTCTGGCGTTGTTGCTGGGCGTGTTCTTGTGGAAAGGGCTGTCGATCAACCCGCGCGAGCTTCCCTCTGCCTTGATCGGTAAGCCGTTCCCGGCGTTTTCATTAACCTCGCTACAGTCCTCTGATCGTCAGCTGACCGAAGCCGATCTGCCAGCTCGGCCGGTGCTGGTCAACGTCTGGGCGACCTGGTGCCCGTCATGCAAGGTCGAGCATCCGCAGTTGGTCAGCATTGCCCGCGATGATGGTATTCCGATCATCGGTTTAAACTACAAGGATGACGCCGCTGAGGCCAAAAACTGGCTGCGTCAGTACGATAATCCCTACACCTTCAACATCTTCGACCCTGAAGGCACGCTGGGCTTTAATCTGGGGGTTTACGGTGCCCCCGAGACCTATATCCTCGATGCTCAGGGGATCATCCGTTATCGTCATGCCGGGCCGATCGATACCCAGACCTGGAAGACAATGCGTAACATCGTTCGTGATCTCGAGCGTCAAGGCTGATGGCGATCGCGATTGCACTGCACCTACTGGCAGCTGTGACTTGGGTCGGCGGTATGCTGGTGATGCTGCTAGCGGTACGTCCGGCTGCGGTAGAACTGCTTGAACCGCCACTTCGGCTACCGCTGCTGTGCAGTGCTCTGAGTCGGTTTTTTGTCTGGGTCTGGTTAGCGATAGTGGTACTGCTGGCGACCGGGCT
>JBFFKD010000340.1:0-3561 GCA_041555595.1 Motiliproteus sp. | reverse complement strand
ATACGCCTTAACTTAAACGTGCAGAAGTCGCTAACCCACAACTAGCACTCAATTGATCAGTCGCCTGCCCGAACCACCAGCACATCGGCCTCAAGATGATCGAGCACTTTTTCGGTCGTACTGCCCAAAAATAATCGGTCGGTTCCGCTGCGCTCCACCCCTCCTAGAACCACCAGATCAGCATCCACCTGGGCAGCATATTCGGGTAACTCCTTATGCACCTCACCGTGTGCTAGATGCACTGTCGGCTCGGCCTGTACTAAGCCGTGGCCGTTCAATAGATCAGCCATCGCCTGCCGGTGTTGATCCGCCAGGTGGTTTCGCAACTGCTCGTAATTGAGCATAGCGGTATCGTCAAACACCACCGACGATGGCAGTGTTTGGTAGCTATGGAACAGATGTAACACCCCGCCAATATGACCGACCAGTGATTCACCGGCTCGCAAGATTTGATCGTCGAGCCGAGCTGGATGCTGTTTCTCTTGCAATGGATCGAGCGCGGTAACCACTGTCGGCGTCATCTTCCACGGCTGCGGCCGCATCAATAACAGCGGGACTGGACAATTGCGGATCATCTGCCAGTCCAGATTGCCAAACAGGAAAGCCGCCAGGCGATGGTGATAACGGCAACTTTTTACCACCAGATCGGGACGGAAGCGCTCAATCTTAAGTAGATAACCACGCTCGGTATCGATTTCCCAAGATACATCCGTCGCCACCTCAACTCCCGCTTCGGCTAATTGATCGGCGACCTGCTGCAGACGTTTCTCTTCACCCCGTAAATAACCGTGTTTGGCCTTCTCCATACTTGCCTGATCAAACAGGTGACTTGAGACCAATGACCTGCTGTAACAACACTCAAACAACTCGACTTTGGCACCGTACTTCTTTGCCAGCCGCACAATTTTGGTTAAAAGCTCAGGCTCGGGGGGTTGTCGATCAAGCAACAGCAATATTTTATGGATAGCTTTCATCTGGAGGATCACCTTTTTGTTTTTGGCACTACCGAGTTTAGCAACAGAACAACCCTAGTTGTCAGGCGATGGCACAACCATCAATAAATGGCTTGTCAGTTATAACCCTGATTGTTTCAGAGGATGATTTACCGTATATTTATCGACCAAATGGACGGTTTTCACAATGTAAGGGGAAACGCTGTGAATGATGTAGCCCACCAACTAGACAGTCAGATCATATCAATTGAACGCATTCGCGACAGTGCTTCACAAGCGGCACAACTGCTCAAGGCGATGGCTAACGAAAACCGGTTATTAATTTTGTGCCACTTGGACGGTAAAGAGCTGTCTGTCTCTGAACTGAACCAGCATCTGGACCTGAGCCAGTCGGCTCTATCACAGCATCTGGCGGTATTACGCCGGGATGGTTTGGTTGCCACCCGCCGCGCTTCGCAAACAATCTATTATTCATTAAGCGGTGAAATCTCAACTCGGATTATCGGCACCCTGCACGATCTATTTTGCCCGGAAGTTTGATGAATATCTGATAGTTAGATAAAGTTTAAGTCGTTGTTTACGATATTAAAAAGCCCGCATCTGCGGGCTTTTTAATATCAATGCCAATACGGTTGTTAACCGGCCATCCATGGTGTCAACAAGCTACCCCAGAGTGCTACTGTGACCGCCAGCATGCCGACGAGTAGCACCAGCCCAACCGTCAGGATTGACGATAAAAAGAAGAATGCACTGTGTTCTTGAATCTCCATCATCTCAAATACTCCGGTGTTAAGCAGCCGAATGCTATAACCGACCGCCGCCAGTCTCAGTATGAACATCGGTGTAGCGGTTAAAGTGGTCAGCACCATGCAATCGTCAAAGTTCGATTCAGACCAGCACATGTGCTCCATCCAAAGGATAAATATCTGTTAACAACGTTACAAGGGAGTACACAGCATGATTTACGACCGGGTTTAGTCCTGGCAAATCAGCGGGTAGCCCATTTCACGCCAACCATTGACGCCACCATCGAGCGCAACGGCGCGATCAAAGCCAAGATCTTTCAGGGTCGCGGCAGCCAGGGTCGAGATCTTGCCGTATTCGCAATAGACCACAATCCGCTGGGTCGGATCGAGCAACTGCTGATTGACCCGTAGCTCAAGTTGCCCACGCGGGATATGAACCGCGGTGGGTAGATGCCCGTTGGCGAACGCTTCGGTCTCGCGAACATCGAGCAGCAGGATATCGGGTCTAGGTTGCTGCAGCCTTCGTTGTACCTCCTTCAGCGACATAAACGGTACCTTTTCAGCCGCTTCGGCGATCAGCTGTGCCACGGTATGGCCGCCACTGAGGTTGGTACGCAGCGCCTCGGTGAGGTGGGTCGGCATCTTCAGATTAAGGTTGTTCATCAGTTCGACGAACTGGGAGCGCTGCCGCTGCTGCAGCCTCGGATTATTAGCGATCTCGTGCGCTAGGGTCGAATAGTTACGATCATTGTAGATATGGGCGGGATAGACCAATGTTTCTGGGTCAAGCAACAACAACCGGTTGAACAGGCTGTCGTACAACTGGTTGGGATCGCCACTGGGCAGATCGGTGCGTCCGGTACCGCCCAACAGCAGAGTGTCGCCGGTCAACACCCGGTCTTCCACGGTGACACAGATTGAATCTGCAGTATGACCGGGAGTATGAATAATACCTAACCGCAGATTACCGATGATCAGCATCTCTCCATCGTCGACATGGATATCAACAAAGGGGGCCGGACTATTTCTGTGCATAATTACCGGTACTTTCAGCTCTGCGGCCAATGCACGGGTTCCGGAAAAGTGATCGGCGTGAGTGTGGGTATCGAGCAGATAATGAATTCGCACCCCCTCTTTGACGGCAACCGCCAGATAGCGTTCCAGTAGACTGACTTCGGGGTCGACGATGATGGCGGTACAGCTGGAGCGACAACCGATCAGATAAGACTGACAGCCGCGTTCGGTAGCGATCTGATGGAATATCATATCCATGTTGACCTCCCGTTGATCCGCTCGGCCAGCAGAGAGTTGGCTGAACGCTTGACCGGTTTGCTATAGACAGACAAGACGGCTACGAACAGTATAGCCTCAGCTGTTCTAACACTGCGCTAAATACCCTGATAGGGGTTAATCCAGCCAGCCCTTGCTGCGTTGCTGTTTGAGCATGGTCAGGTAAAGCTGCTCCACCTTGGCACGAGCCCAGGGTGTCTTACGTAAAAACTTGAGACTCGACTTCACCGACGGATCCTCAGTAAAGCATTTGACCTTGATCTGCTGCCCCATCGCCTCCCAACCGTAGTACTCGACCAATTGATCGATGATATCGGCTAGTTTGACACCGTGCAGCGGGTTGTTGGCTTGTTGGTCTGTCATTGCGTCGGGCGATCCTGATGGAGAAAGATGATAAGAGGGATAGTGGCGAGAGAAATCGTAACAAGGCTATTTTACCGGTCGCGGTGGTAGACTCTAGCGCTATGGGTTACCAGAGTTCAGTTGGACGACCATCAACTCACCGCCGTCAACAGTGATTGCAACATCGCGCTACCGGTGCGGGTAAACAATCCTCCAAACACGATACAATT
>JBFFKD010000339.1:0-3578 GCA_041555595.1 Motiliproteus sp. | reverse complement strand
GGTTGGTCTTCTGCATCTACGCAATATGGCCAAAGTATTTAACGAAACCGGTTTCAGCAAGGCGGCGTTGTTACAGGTGGTACGTGAACCGTATTTTATTCCTGATAGCACTCAGTTGCAGACCCAGTTGTTCAACTTCCAGAAGGAGGGGCGGCGGATCGGTTTAGTGGTCGACGAGTACGGCGATATTCAGGGGATCTGTACGCTAGAGGATATTTTGGAGGAGATCGTTGGTGAGCTAACCGACGACCGCCGGCCTGAGAACCAGGATATCCATCCGCAAGACGATGGCTCCTTCTTTATCGATGGCTCTGCCACCGTTCGAGATATCAATAAGGCGATGGATTGGCAGTTGCCGGTCGATGGCCCGAAGACATTGAACGGCTTGATCACCGAGCAATTAGAGTTTATCCCTGAAGCCAATATTTGCCTGACTATCGACCAGCACCGGATTGAAACGATTCAGGTGCAAGATAATCTAGTCAAGATGGCGCGGGTGTCTGCACCTCTGTCGTCTCAATAGAGTGCTCGTTTTTAGCCTGACGGCGTTGCTCGATATTACTTAGCACCTGTTGTTTCTGCCGGTTGTTCATTTGACGCCAGCCCGCGATTTCGTCGAGGGTACGCAAGCAGGCGCTGCAAAGGTTGCGATGGTCCAAATTGCAGTCACCGATGCAGGGCGAACGAACCGATTTGTCGGTGGTCATCTTCAGCTCCTGGTTAATCGATCTGTACCAGCGTTTGGCGGTAGCGGCGCATATTGTCGATATAGTGCTCGGCGCTGTGGCGCAACCCTTCGATCTCTTCGTTGCTGAGGCTGCGTTTAACCTTGCCAGGGCTGCCGACTACCAGTGAGCCATCCGGGATTTCCATCCCTTCGGGAATCAGGGTGTTGGCGCCGATCAGGCAGTTACGGCCTATCTTGGCGCCGTTGAGTACCACAGCGTTGATACCGATCAGCGAATTTTGTCCGACGCTGCAACCATGCAGCATCGCCTTGTGGCCGACGGTGATATTGCCTTCGAGTGTCAGCGGGTAGCCAGGGTCGCTATGTAGCACCGCTCCGTCTTGGATGTTGCTGCCGTCGCCCAGTGTGATTTGATCGGCGTCGGCGCGTACCACTGCGTTGAACCAGACGCTGACTTGATCGCCAACGTGTACCGATCCGATTACAGTCGCGTTGTTAGCCACGAAATAGCACTTGGATGCAAATTCCACTCGGCGGTTATCGACGTGGTAAATCATGATGAGCTTCCCTTATTGGGTCTTTGATTGGTCGGCGTTAAGGCGCAGGCGGTTACTACAAGTGATTGCTGTTGAGAACACTAGGTTATTTCCGGTCTGGGTTGTAGTGGTAGTCCGGCCGAGAGTCCCTGATTGAGCATTTCGACCAATATATATGCAGTCAAGCCCCAGATTACGTAGCCCTGATAATCGTAGCGGGGCATGTGGAGTTCTCTGCCATCGGAGCAAAACCGTTCAAGTCGCATCTGACGATGGTCGAGCAGGAAGTGCAGCGGTATTTTGAACAGACTCTCCAACTCGTGTGGATTGGCCGTTAATATTGTGTCGGTGGGGATTATCCCTAAAAATGGGCTGACCAGATAGCCGTGTTTTGATATCACTTGGCTGAGTGGGCCGATTACCCGGACATCACCGGGGGGGAGGCCGATCTCTTCGTGCGACTCACGCAGTGCCGTGGCTAGAATAGAGTCGTCTTCAGGATCGCGCTTACCACCGGGAAATGCGACTTCGCCAGCGTGGCTAGACAGCTGGCTGGCACGTCGGGTCAAAATTAGCTGCGGGTTAACCGGGTCGTCAGTTAATGCGACCAGTACCCCGGCTTCGGGTAACGATTGCTGCACCCGTCGTATCGATTGTGCGCGAACTTTCCGCTCTAATATTTGCAGCAGATCGTTATCGGGCTGGCTTGGGGTGAAGGTTTTTGCCATCGGTTGATGCGGGCCCTTGATCAGAGTGCGATGTGTCATACATCATAGCCCGAGCGAGCGGCCGTATAGAACCTTAATCGATACAACTTTTATACTAAGGTGCTGCTTTTAGCGGTACCTTTGTTTTACAGGTCTCAGTGCAGGTCCGTTAGCATAATCTTAATCGCCAGGACGTATAACGATGAAATATTGCAGCCAGTGTGGATCAGCCGTCGACCAGTGTATCCCTGAAGGAGACAATCGGCCTCGTTTCGTCTGCAACCAGTGCGACACTATTCATTACCAGAATCCTCGAATTATCGCCGGTTGTCTGCCGGTCTACGGCGATAAGGTGTTGCTGTGCAAGCGGGCGATAGAGCCGGGCTATGGTCTGTGGACTCTGCCAGCAGGGTTTATGGAGAATGGTGAGACCACCCGCGAAGGCGCGATGCGGGAAACCCGTGAGGAGGCCTGCGCCGAGGTCGATCTAGTTGGGTTGTACACCATCACCAGTATCACCCCGATCAATCAGGTACAGATGTTCTATCTGGCTCAGATGCCACGGCCAGAATTTGCTGCGGGTGAAGAAACGCTAGAAACGCAGTTGTTTGCCGAAGATGAGATTCCCTGGGATCAGATCGCGTTCCGAACCGTCATCAATGCATTGAAGTACTATTTTGAAGACCGTAAAGCGGGTCTGTTTCCGCTACGCCATGTCGACTTCAGCGGTGACAAGTTACATTCATCATCGACCGGTTCCGGTACTTCGTGCTGATAGCGAGTTAATAGGCCGCTTCCAGAGCATCGCGTCAAGCCTGCTCTAGATCGGTATCAAACGATTTATGGTAGATCCGAACCGTTGCTAAGAGGCTCTCCAGCCAACCGTCATGCAGTTGTGGTGGGATCGCTAAATCCTTTCGGCGATGGAAGTGGGCTATCTTTTTGAGGTGCTTCCGGTCTGAGCCTTTGTGTTTGTTACTCAGCAATAGATCCGGTCAACCGCGGAGCATGATGACCTGGTGGTCCATCTCCATGTTGGCTAAGTGGCGAGCGATTTCGGGGGAGGCATCGATGAAGTTCAGGTAGAGATCATGCAGAAATGCGTAATCTTCGGTGCAGTGCTAATAGCACTGCCAGACCCTGTTTAAGGTACTGCCCATGCCGGTTTCCATCTTCAGGCTGTTAGTCGTGTTTAGATCAGTAACCACCTCCTGACAAATTCGTTTCTCTAATCTAAGTCAGCTTTGATTTTTAAGCTTTATCTGTTTGTCTATCAATGTCACAACTGTTGTTAAAGTCACTTTTTATTGTAACTATTCGTTTTGTAATGACGACAGAGGTTCAGGTCGGTCGTTTTTAATGAATTGGGATCGCTCAGAGATTGATATGGATAAGATAAAAAAAATCGATACGAGCAGTCGTCTCGATGATTGGTTGCCTAAGCAGATCAGTCGGTTTGAGTTGCGAGATATTCTGTTTACCGGTCAGCATTCGACCGACTTCATCTATACCCGGGCTGACTATATCGCCCGGCGTTTACGTTTTATGCTGCTGGTGTTTTCTGTGGCGATCAGCTTGTGGATTCCGGTTGACTACTTAACCCTGAGTGCAGAACATTTTAATCAGATTGTCTGGTCTCGGCTGACC
>JBFFKD010000338.1:0-3586 GCA_041555595.1 Motiliproteus sp. | reverse complement strand
TTATCGAAGCGCTGGCGATGATCGGCGTGCTGATTCCAGGCGTGGCGATACTGTATGGTGGCGCAGCACTGGCCGGATCGCTGGGCCTGCCGCTGTGGGGTTGCCTGCTTGCGGCCATGCTGGGTGCGATACTCGGTGACGGCCTCAGCTTTCTGCTCGGGCGCTACGCCCATCAGCCTCTGTTGCAACGCTGGCCGTTTCGGCAGCATCCCGACTGGCTAGCCAAAGGCGAAACCTTTATCGACCGACACGGCACTGCCAGTATCGTGATCGGGCGTTTTGTCGGTCCGGTTCGACCGATTCTGCCGTTTGTCGCCGGCATGCTTCAACTCTCTCCGCGTCGATTTATCACCACCAACATCGCCGCAGCGGCGCTCTGGTCGCCAGCCTACATATTACCAGGCTACCTATTCGGCCATATCGGCCGGATCGGGTTAGAGCAGACCGCCAGCAACGGCCTACTGAATCTATTACTACTGGCATTGATACTGCTGAGCCTAACCTGCCTCTACGCCATCCACCGCTGGCTCCACCCCGAGCACCCACAGCACCACCAATTCAGCCGCCTATTGCGACTGAACCACTTCCGAAGCCCTCGTACCGGCGAACGACCACTCGGTTCGGCCCTGATGCTGCTCGGCTGCGGTGCCATCTTCGGCCTACTGACAGTCAGCGTGATCCTGGGCAACCCGCTCAACCCAATCGACCAGGTGCTGACCGCCCTACTGCAACATATCCGAAGCGATTCACTCGATCGCTGGATGGTCGGCATCACCCAGCTCGGGGATGGCTGGCATTTGCTGCTGCTGAGCCTACCGGTCTGTCTTGTGTTCGGACTCAACCGCAGTCCAGCCGCCATCATCCACTGGCTTGGTGCGCTGCTGCTGCTGATGCTGCTGAATCAGCTGCTCAAGTTTGGACTGGCACTGCCACGTCCAGAGATACTCGCTCAGCCGCTCTCGTCATTCAGCTACCCCAGCGCCCATACCAGCAACAGCACTCTATTCCTGGCGCTACTGGCAACCTTCATCGCCCAACAACAGCCCTACGCGCAACGCTGGCTGACCTACGTTTTGGCGGCACTACCGATGCTGGCAATAGGATTATCGCGGGTCTATTTAGGGGTTCACTGGTTCAGCGATGTACTGGGGGGAGGCGCACTAGGGCTTGCGGTCGGTGCCGCTACACGGCTGAGCTACAGCCGCTTCGACAACCACCCGATAAAATGGCATGGGATCTGGCTGGGGCTAGTCACCCTGATGATCAGCGCAACCTACCTAGTCAGCCGCTTAGAGGAGCAGCTGATTCGTTACCTACCGCTATAGCAATAGTGCCGGCAGGCGCCCCACAATGGTGGTTATCCACAGATCGCCTGCAGGCAACCCCCTACAGGCGATCTACAGGCTGACACTCAGTCTTGCTTTGGCTTACGACTACGACGTCGCTTGCGGCTGGGCGCTCCATCCTTGCTGCCGCCGGCAGGCTTCTTAGCTTCTGCACGGCTGCCCGAAGGTTTATTGGCATCAGCCTTATGCGGTGCCCGACGCTTGCGTGATGAGGTCTTCGCTTCGACCAGTTCGAAATCGATCTTTCGATCGTCCAGGTCGACCCGAACCACCCGCACCCGCATCTCATCGCCGAGGCGGTAGGTGACACCGGTACGCTCGCCACTGAGCCGCTGCTTGGCTGCATCGAAGTGGTAGTAATCACCCTGCAGCGCTGATACGTGCAGTAGCCCTTCGGTATAGACCCCGGTCAGCTCGACAAACAAGCCAAAGCCGGTGACCGCGCTGACCACACCATCGAACTCGTCGCCGATATGATCCTGCATATACTCGCACTTGAGCCAGCCCATCACATCGCGGGTCGCTTCATCGGCGCGGCGCTCAGCAAGCGAGCACTGCTCACCCAGCTCCAGCATCTTGGCCATGTCGTAGGGGTAACTCTTGGCACTATCGAGACTCTGCGCGCCTTCGGCACGGATCACCGGAGGCTTGCCAGCACCAAATATCGACTTAACCTTCGACATCAAGCCACTCTTCTCGCGTATCACCGAACGGATCGCCCGATGAACCAGCAAGTCAGGATAGCGACGAATCGGCGAGGTGAAATGGGCATACGCCGCGTAAGCCAGACCGAAGTGACCTTCATTCTCGGGCGAATAAACTGCCTGCGACAGCGAGCGCAACATCATGGTCTGAATCAGATGGGCATCAGGTCGATCTTCGGCCTGCGCCAGCAAGGTTTGGTAGTCATCCGGACTTGGCTTGGCACCACCGGCCAAATTCAGCCCCAGCTCACCGAGGAAACCACGTAGGTTTTCCAACTTACGCTCTTTAGGCCCCTGGTGGACCCGGTACAGCGCCGGTATTTTTAGCTTTTCAAGGAATTTGGCCGTCGCCACGTTAGCGCACAGCATGCACTCTTCGATCAGCTTGTGAGCGTCGTTGCGTACCACCGGCACAATCTTGTCGATCTTACGCTCCGAGCCGAATACGATCCGAGTCTCTGTCGTCTCGAAATCGATCGCGCCGCGCTCGGTACGAGCCCCTCGCAATGCCTGATATAGATAGTACAGTTCAAACAGGTGCGGCAGTATGGTTGGATGCTTACTGCTCACTGCCTGTCCGGCTTTCGATTCAGGTGCATCAAGCAGTGCACCAACCTGGTTATAGGTCAGTCGAGCATGCGATCGAATCACCGACTCATAGAATTTGTAGCCGCTTAGCTTGCCCTTAGCGCTGATGGTCATCTCACACACCATCGCCAGTCGATCAACATCTGGATTAAGCGAACAGAGACCGTTAGACAGACTCTCAGGCAGCATCGGTACCACCTGCTGCGGAAAGTAGACCGAGGTGGCGCGGTTGCGTGCCTCATCATCCAGCGCCGAGCCGGGCTGAACGTAGTGGGACACATCGGCAATGGCAACAAACAAACGCCAGCCACCACCCTTCTTGGCTTCACAATAGACTGCATCGTCAAAATCACGAGCGTCTTCGCCGTCGATCGTCACCAGCGGCAGTTCGCGCAGGTCGATCCGGTGCTGCTTATCGGACTCGGTCACCTCGGCAGGAATCAGCGCGGCCTGATCGCGCGCCCCTTCGGGCCAGACATTGGGGATATCGTAGTTACGGATCGCCACCTCGATCTCCATTCCAGGCGCCATATGCTCGCCTAGCAGCTCGACCACCTTGGCACGCGGACGACCGCGCGAAGGCTGCTGAACGATCTCGGCCAGCACATAGTTACCGTCCTGAGCACCGAGACTGTCTCTGGGCGCAACCATGATGTCCTGGTTAATCCGAGTATTTTCCGGGATCAGGAAGCAGACGCCCTCATCCTCGACAAAGCGTCCCACCAACTGCTGGGTACAGTGCTCGACCACCTCGACCACGCTGCCTTCACGCCGACCACGATGATCCAGACCACTGACCCGAACCAACACCCGATCGCCATCGAACAGTTTGCGCATCTGACGGTTGTGCAGGTAGATATCTTCAGACTTATCATCGGGCGCCAGAAAGCCAAAACCGTCACGATGACCGCTAACGCGGCCTGCGATCAGATCCATCCGGTCGACCAG